>JBBSAR010000025.1:0-19701 GCA_038252125.1 Desulfatiglandales bacterium | reverse complement strand
CGCCATTTTCTTGCTAAGACTTCGTATGACATATCATCATCGGGTGGTAAAAGGGTTGTTTGAAAGGATCACGGATCAGCTAACCATTCGGGACTCGCTTTCGCGAAGTGATAAGGTCGGACAAAAAAATATGGCGGAGAGAGAGGGAGTCGAACCCTCGGTACCGCTATAAACAGCACACGCGATTTCCAGTCGCGCTCCTTCGGCCACTCGGACATCTCTCCGCATAAAACCCCCTGATGTTAATATCCAGGGGCAAACGTGGGACCAATATAAAACAGACCTTACAATTTTGCAAGCGTGGCGGAGAGCTTTGACCGGTTTATCCATTTATGTTCCGTCATCAAAATAAATCAGTATACATCCAGGTCAGGCCTGGTTGTCCCAAACCTTTGCGGCTCTCGGCGTCAGTGGGGGTGATTATCCTGAATCGCCGGAAAAAGTCAAGGCAAAAAGGCAGGAAAAATCAAGACTAAGACTGGATTGCTTCCTGTAAGGTCTCGCGTGGCGAGGCAGGGGCGCAGAGTTAAAGACGAATGTTGGCGATTGGATCTTCTGAGGCAACTCTTCCCTGACTGCGATAAGTTTCCAACCGGTCGGCATACGTCTCCGCAGGAGTTTCGACGGATTCCATTTGAAAGGCGTCTTGAAAAAACGAGGAAGAAGATCGTTTCCGGTCTTCTTTCTGAAGACCAAAAAACGAGGAAATCGAAGCGTTACATCTTCTTCCTCAAAGGGGCTGCCGTTCCATTATGCTTTTTTCAGGCTTTCCACGAGTTTTATGTAGGATTCCATCGCTTCTTTGCTCGATGTCCCTTTCAATTTGTCCCAAGCATCGAATTTGGCCCTGCCCTTGAAGTCGGTGAAGCCCGGCCTCTTGCCGGCGACGTCTCCCACGGAGCCCTGCTTATACAGGGCGTACAACTTTAAGAGGGTGTCGTTGTCCGGTCGTTTTGATAGTTTCTGGACTTCTTCCGAGGCTCCTTCAAATTTGTTTTTCAAATCAGCCATGTTGTCTTCCTCCTTTTGAAAGTGAATACCCTTGTGCCCTGTTTGAAAATCCGGTGAGGGAGAAATTTCAGGCGGAACCGATGATTCCGTCTACTTCCCTATCAAGAATTCGTATTTTTTCCACCAAAACTGCAGCCCCTTTTCTCTTGGCCGAACGGAGGTCATCTCCCCACTTTTGAAGGGTAGCAGTGTCTATACGCCGCAGTCGGTTTTCTCGTGCCCATTCCCTGCCTATTTTTTGTCCAAGCCCTTCCAAAAGGTCCTTTGCTTTCTCTCTATCTGAGTCCGGAACAGCCTGCAGCAGTTCTTGCATGCGATGCTTCCATCCTTTGATGAGAAAACTTCCTTCATAAAATTTCTTAAACCATTCCTGTTCATCTTTTCCTGTCATGGAAAATTCTCCTTTAATTCACTGGAGTCGTTGGATTGCGGCAAATTAACAATCCTATTTTATTCTATACCAGGAAAAGGATCGAATGCCAAATCCATAATTTTTGAGAAGGTATTTGGCTCTGCTGAAAAAACTTGACAATTTTAACGCAAAGCGTCAGATTCTTCCAAGAGCAGGATCGAAAAAACTTGGTATGGATTTCGTTTATCGGGGAATTGATCCATGGGTATTACTATTGTTCAGAAAAGTGATCTCAGTCATCCCAGAACCAACGCCAAAACCGCCCTGGTGCTTTCCGGTGGAGGCATTTCCGGGGGCGCTTTCAAACTGGGTGGCCTGCAGGCCCTCAGCAAGTTTATGGTCAATCGAAAAATCCGGGAATTTGACATCTATGTGGGAACGAGCGTGGGGGCTCTGCTCGCAACGTTCCTTGCGAACGGGGTATCTACGGGGGAGTTGACCAAGAGCATGGAGGGTCGAAAGGGTCAGATTGACCCGATTCCCCTTTCAGCTATTTACTTTCCCAATACCATGGAAATCCTTTTCAACCCCCTGCAGACCCTGGCCAATGCCGCAACGTTCCTGCCGCGATATCTGTTTCATTTCCTATCCGCCAATAATGTGTTCAGAAAGGAATTCAGGAAACTGGCTGGCGATTTTATCGTTCATCCCAATCAAGAAAACTTTCAGAGGTTTTTCAGATATTGTCTTCTAAAGACGGAATCCGGCAGCCATAAACTATTTATGCACTGGAAATTTCTACCAAACGGCTTCTTTTCCACGGAAAAGTTTGAGCGCGCCATACGGAAGAATCTCGAGAAAAATTACCTTTGCAATGATTTTGAAACGCTTTATACGCAGAGGAAAAACGAGCTGTATATTGTCGCCATGAACCTCAACACGGCCCAGCGGGAGATCTTCGGGCACGGTCATCGGCAGCACGTTCCCATTTCAAAGGCCATGGAGGCGTCCATGGCCCTTCCTCTTTTTTACAAGCCCGTGAAAATAGACAACATTGACTATGTGGACGGCGCTGTGATAAAAACCACAAGCATAGACCTTGCGATCCAAAAAGGGGCGGAATTGATTATCTGCTATAATCCGTTTCGACCCTTCAACCATGAGGTCTTCTGTGAACGATGCGAGGAAGGACAGACCCATCTGGATATGGCGGAGGACGGGATCTATGCGGTTTTCAATCAGGTGCTGCGCACCCTTCTGCATTCGAGGCTGATGCACGGCATCAATTCCTATCGGAACAATCCGGAATTCAAGGGGGACCTGATTGTGATTGAGCCCACCGAGTACGATGCCGAGTTCTTCGATATGAATCCCATGGCCTTCTGGGAGCGGCGAAAGGCGGCAAAAAGAGGATTCCTCTCCGTGAAGTCGTCGATCCAAAACAGGTATCCTGAATTGAAAAGGATATTGGGCGCCTACGGAATCCAGGTGAATGAAGAATTCGCCCGTCCGGAACCGCGTTTGGCGGAACTCAAGCCTCTTCCGAGTGTCTGCGCGGGGCTTGTAAAATAGACAAGCATGTTCGCTCAACCCATCCTACCCTGTGATTCGTTATTGCCGATTAGGGATTTGTGAGATCTGAAAGGAAAGCAAAATGACGGAATCGATGACCTATGCCGACAATTTCTGGCTCTGTATGGATGATCCGGCCAACCTGATGGTGATTACGGCCTTTATGGAATTCGAAGAACTCGTTGATTTTAAGATGCTTACGTCCACGGTTGAGCAGCGTCTGGCCTCTTTTTCCCGCTTCAGAAAGAGGGTCGTGAAGTCTCCTTATGGCGTGGGTTCTCCCACGTGGGAGTTCGACAACCATTTTGACATCCGGTCCCACCTCCATCGGGTGGCGCTGCCAGGCAAGGGGGATAAGGCGGAACTGCAAAACATGGTGGGCGATTTCATGACGACCCCGCTGGATTTTAAAAAACCACTCTGGCAGGTCCATCTTATCGAAAATTACGGGGAAGGCTGCGTGATCCTGTTTCGCATACACCACTGCATAGCGGATGGCATCGCCCTGGTCCATATCCTGCTGTCGGCCGCGGATACCGATCCCGAGGCCCCATGCTTAGAGAGAGTCCCTCCAGGGAATAAGAAGCACCCAACCCCTCTTTTTCCATGGGGGCTTGAGAGTATTATTAAGACTGCAAAAAGGGCAAAGGGGGCGACTTTGGCCGTGGGAGAAAAGCTCCTGGGCGAGTGGAGGGAAGTGGTTTCCAGCCCCGAGCAACTGGTGGAACTGGCCAAGACCGGTTCGGAGTTTACCACGGATGTCGCCGCGGTCCTTGCGAGACTGACGGTGATGCCTTCGGACCCGAATACGGCGTTCAAGGGAAATGTGGGCGTCAGAAAAACCGCTGTATGGACGGAACCCATGTCGCTGGACAAGATCAAGATCGTTGGGAAAGCGATCAGTACGGCGACTCTCAATGACGTCTTGATTGCGACGGTGACAGGCGCCATGCGCAGATATCTGAAGAGCAGAAGTCATCGGGTGAATGAACTGGATCTCCGGGTCCTGGTCCCCGTAAATATTCGAAAACCCGGAACGGAAGACGAACTGGGAAATAAATTCAGCCTCGTCTTTCTTCCTCTGCCCATCTATCTTGAAGATCCCGTATTGAGGCTCAAAGAGGTGCGGCGACGAACGGATCATCTGAAGAAATCGGCGGATGCCATCGTGCATTTCGGGTTACTGAGCGCCATCGGGGTGCTTCCGCCAACGTTGGCCAGGTATTTCGCCAATTTTTTCAGCAATAAGGCCTCAGCCGTTCTTACCAATGTCCCCGGTCCTAAAGAACCTCTTTATTTTGCCGGAAAGAAGATCAACAACATGATGTTCTGGGTTCCCCGGTCGGGCATGATCGGGCTGGGAATCAGTATCCTCAGCTACGATGGGAAGGTGACGGTGGGCATTGCCGCGGATGAGGGCCTGATGCCCGATCCCGAGGTGCTCCTTGAGGGGTTTGAAGACGAGTTCAATCAATTGGTGGATCTGGTTGTGTCCGGGAAAATCCATGATGAACCGCTGGTATTGCACGACCGCTACAAGGAATCACGCTGCAAAGCCCTGAGCGAAAGCGATGGACCATGCAAGAGGATGGCCTTTCCGGGCTACGACTATTGCGAGGTCCATCATCCCGACCCCGCGATGAAGAAGGACGTGGAACGTACAGGTGATGCCGAAAAGGAAACATCCTGGTTGGGCGCTTTGAGCGCCGGAAGACGGGGTCGGTGTCAGGCCCTTACCAAGAAAGGAAAACAATGCAGAAATCGATCCAATCCGGGTTCGGACTACTGCAACCTCCATCAGGCCGCGGCCGCCGAAGCGGATGCAAGGGAGCTGGGCAAAATCATCAAGGAACTCAGTGAACGGTAAATGACAGTACAGAGGAGATCCCATGCTGCCTGAATATTTCGAATTTTCACTTCCCACAAAACTGATTTACGGCCCCGGCATTTTGAAGAACATCGGTCACGCCGTGGCTCCTTTCGGCAAACGACGAGCTATCCTCGTGACGGACAAGATCCTTCTAAAGGCGGGTCCCGCGGAAATGGTAAAAGAAGGATTCAAGGGAACGGAGATCGAGATCGTCTGCATCTACAGCAATGTGCCCCCCAATTCGGCCATCCAGACCGTGATGCAGTGCACGCGTCTTGCGAGGAAGCACAAATGCGACATGGTGATCGCCGTTGGAGGCGGCAGCGTGATGGATACGGCCAAGGTCGCCAATCTTCTCATTGTCAAGGGTGGAAAGATAGAGGAACATATGGGGGCCTATCTTTTGGACCCCAACGATGTGCTTCTGCCTTCCATCTTTATTCCCACTACGGCCGGTACGGGTTCGGAGGTGACCAAGGTTGCCGTAATTGCGGACCCTGACAACGACGTGAAACTGCCCTTTGCCGAGGAACAGTTTCTCCCTCGCATGGCGATCCTTGACCCCGATGTTACCGTTCCCATGCCCGGCAGACTGACAGCGACCACAGGCATGGATGCCCTGACCCATGCCATTGAAGCCTATGTGGACCGGGAATGGTCTCCTGCTTCGGATGCCCTGGCTATTCACGCCATCCGGTTGATTACCGGCAACATCCTTCAGGCCTGTGCGCATCCCGAAGACATTCAAGCGCGGGGCGCCATGCTGGTGGGAAGTTTTCTCGCGGGAGTGGCCTTTTCCCACTCCATGGTAGGCATGACCCACGGGATTTCCCATGCCTTGGGCGGGGTCTACCACATTCCCCATGGACTGGCCAATGCCCTGGTTCTGCCGGAGGTGATGGAATACAATCTGAATGCGAGGATGGGGCGCTTTTCCGATATCGCCATCGCCATGGGCGTGAATTTCCCCCAAATCGTTGAGCAGGGGGCCAGCCTGCTGAAGGCCAACATGCGGCCCGATTTTGTAACCAGGGCGCTGGACTCCATCGACTTTGCGCGGCAGTGGTTTGATATCCAATCCTTCAAAGTAAAGGGGCTTGCCATTGAGGCCATGACGACCCTGAGCTTTGTCGATCAGTGGTTTCGAAAGCAGGCGGCAAAAGCCGGAATCGAAAAGGTGAGAATGCTGAACAGGCAGCTCGCTTATCTGACCGGAATGCCCCTTGATCTGAAGAGCGCCGGAATCGACGACAACCTGGTCAAACTCGATCAGGTTGCCACCACGGCCATGGAAGACGGTTCCATGTTGTACAACCCCCGGGAACCGGACAGGGAATCCGTAACCAGGATTGTACGAAAACTTTACCGGACCAGGGTAAAACCCGTACCGGTTTCGGAAAAGGATCTGCAGTCTATCGGAACCAGACTTGAAAAAAAGGAACTGCAAAACGTCTTCAAGGATTCTGAGATGCTTTATGATATCCTGCTGGGTTTTTATGAGCGCTTGAAAACGGATCCCGGGATCGGCCCGGCCCTCAGAAAGTCCGGGTTGTGCGTACAGTTCGTCTACAAGAATCCGGAGGCGGTCATCACGATCGATGCAGGCAAAGAGGAGCCCCTCATCATCAGGGGATCATTTGACGGGAAGCCGGATGTGACCATGACGATGAACGCCGATTTCGCCCATCTGTTCTGGCAGGGCAAGGCAAATCTCGTAAGCGCATTGACGCGTCGCCAGGTAACGGCCAGGGGAAATCTTCCGAAGACATTGAAGCTGTTGCCCATTCTGGCTCCAGCCTATGAGATGTATCCCCGTTATCTGCGGGAAAAGGGGTTGGGACATCTGGTGTTGGGATGAATTAGGAGGAGATTGTGAAGCAGATTGTCAGTATAAGTCTCGGCTCGGCGGAGAGTGATTACGAATTTCAAACGGAATTTCTGGGGTACAAATTTCATGTAAGGCGGTTCGGGACAGACGGGGACATTGTAAGGGCGGGCGAAAAGATGCTGGAGTGGCAGGACAGGGCGGATGTGATCGGCATCGGCAATATCCGTTTTCCCCACTTGATCGGCACTCCACAATCGATCAGGCGACATAAGGAACGGATCCGGCAACTTTGCTCGCGTGTGCAAATTCCCGTGACGACCGGGAGTGCTCTCAGGAACGTGACCCACGAATGGACGGTGCGCGACCTTCAGTTCGAATTCGGGAACTATTTTACCAATATCAGGGCCTTGTTCCTATCGGGCATGAGCAACTACATTATTGCCAGATCCATATCAGAGTTCACTGAAAATATCACCTTTGCGGACCCGGTTTTGGAAAACGGGATTCCCAAATTCCTGAAATCCATGGAAGACCTGGATTTATATGCCAAAGGCGCCCACGAGGTGCTCAAATGGGTTCCGGGCACACGCATCTCTTCTTCCGTGATGCCTATCCGGGTATGGAATGAATATATCGTTCGAAAAGCCATGCAGAACGCCCAGGTGATTGTGGCGCCCCATTATGACTTTTACAGGCATCTTGAGAAAAGCGGTCTGGAGGAGCTGGGTGGAAAAACCGTAATTACCTCCTGCGCCTATGACGATCGCGTGGAATTCCTGAAGGATCGGGGAGTGGATATGATTATCGACACCGCTCCAAAGGTTTTGGAAAGGGTGGTGGGCTTCAACGTCCTGGAAGCCATGATCCTTGCGGCTCTTGGAAAGGGTCCGGATGAAATTACGGACGATGACCTGTTGGAGATCATCTGCGATGAAAAAATGGACCCAAGGGTTGTGTATCCTTCGGGAAACCCCAGGAGGGTGAACCGTTTCGCTTTCGTGATCCACCCGCTTTCCCAGGAATTTCTGAAAAAGGATAAAACCTTGGACATGGTTTCCAAAGTTGCGCCGGCGGTCTTCATGGACGTGATGGAAAAGGTGATGGCCTACTCTCCCCCTTTTGTCTATTCAAAAATAACGGGCATCAAGTCGCCAACCGGCGTAGAAGCGGAAGGATGGCTCATTACCGTTGGCGGAACGCCAAAACAGATGCTGGCTCACAGTCCGGAATTTACCTATGTGCGCCTTCTTCAGGCGGCCAAGATGGCAAAACGCATGGGCGCACAGATCATGGGGCTTGGCGCCTTTACCAAGGTAGTAGGAGATGCGGGCGTTACCGTGGCCCGGAAAGCGGAAATTCCCATTACCACGGGCAACAGCTACAGCGCCTCGGGGGCGCTCTGGGCTGCCGCGGATGCCGTGCGACGCATGGGATTGATCCGGATTGAATCCGGGAAAAAGATCAAGGGGAAGACCATGGTGTTCGGCGCCACGGGCGCTATTGGTTCGGTCTGTTGCCGCCTGCTTGCAAAGGCCTTTGAAGAAGTCCATATGGTGGCCCGAAATACGGCGAAACTGCTGGCCTTGAAGAAATCGATCCTGGAAGAGACCCCTGATGTGATCATCCATGTCTCCACAAGGCCGGACAGATATATAGGCGATATGGATGTGATCGTTACCGCTACGTCAGGGGCGGGAAAAACGATCCTTGATATCATGAAAGTGAAGCCTGGATGCGTGATCACCGATGTTGCGCGACCTTTGGACCTTTCTGCCGAAGATGTGGCAAAACGGCCTGATGTGCTCGTGATTGAATCGGGAGAGATCGAACTTCCCGGCAACCCTGAGATGAAAAATATTGGTCTTCCACCGAAAGTGGCCTACGCCTGTCTTGCCGAGACCATTGTACTGGCCCTTGAAGGACGCTTTGAGACTTTTACCATAGGCCGGGAGATAGAGTGGGAAAAGGTTCGAGAGATTTATAACTTGGGTTTGAAACACGGTATGAAACTGGCGGCGATTTCGGGGGTGAATGGTGTGTTTACCGATGAGGCCATCGAGAGAGTCAAGAGGCTCGCTCTCAAGGCCAGGGAAGAGGCCGCAATGGAAAATTGAAGTTTGAACCACGCAACCACAAACCGTCTTTTAGCAGGGAGGAACCATGAAAAGAATAAAGGAATTGAAAGACCTGGTACAGGAAGCCATCGACAACGGGGCCACCACCGTCGAACAGATTCACAAATCGATTGCAAACATGCCCTTTGAAGTGCTGGAAAAGATTAATCTGAGCGGTGCAACAGTCGATAAACTGGAAAATTTTCAGAAAGAGACCATTGGGACAGTGTACGATTTTATCCGGTCCGTCAATGCAAAAGCAGGAGATATCGCCAACGAACTGCTGAGAAAACTGAATCTGGTTCAGGAGGAGGATGAAGTCCGTCAGGCAGAGCCAAGGCAGTGCAAGGCTCTGACCAAGAGCGGAAACCGCTGCAAAAGAAAGGCTGTCGCCGGCTCCGTATACTGCTCCGTTCATAATGCCAAATGATTCTTTTGAGAGTTCGAATGAAACTGCATGAAAAGCGAATATCGAATACAGAACAAGAAATTATGAATGTCGAAGGAATATTCTTTCGATCATATGACTCATAAAAGATATAGCGAAGCGATTCCGCGCTTCGTTATTCTGCTGTTCAGTATTCGATATTCCGCGGTTCTCCTTTTTTTCGTTCCCGCCCGCTTATCGTCGTCATATTATTTTTGAATACAGCCCTGAATAAAAAAGAAAAAAGTTCTTGACAAAATGACGCAGTGCGTTATATTTACGTCAAGGTCTCACCTCAGTGGTGAATAAATGGGTTTTAAATTCAGGAGGATTCATGAAATGGCAAAGACACGGAAGGCCGTAAAAAAGACGACTAAAGGGACGATGAATCAGCTTTATACCATCAAATCGATTCGGAAATCTGCTGACAAATGGGCGGAAACCATGAAGGAAAGCAGGAAAACATACGTGACAAAACCGTTTGAGACGGGGAAAACATTTCTTGCGGACCTGCGGGATGACCCCATCAGGTTGGTGGAAGGGTGGTATGCGGACGGTAAAGAATTCGTCGGCGAAATGGCAAAAGATCCCAAAGAGGTGTTCAAGGGAATTGTGGACAGCGGCAAGGAATTCTTGGAAGGGGTGAAGGAGAGTTTCCGGACGACCATGGATGACGCCGTGGACAGCGGTAATGATCTGTACAACGGGATGAAAAAAGATTCCCGCAAACTGTTCGATGATGCAGTGGATAGTGGCCGGAAATGGATGGAAAAGATTCCCATGGTGAAGAAGATCGAAGAAGGAGTGGGAAATACCCTGAAGTCCATTCCCGACAAACTGAATCTTCCCAACAAGAAGGACATGGAAGATCTGGCCAAGGCGGTCAAGACCTTGAACCGGAGGATGAATGCGCTGGGCAAGGAGGTTGCCGCGTAAAAAGTTGAAGGAGGAAACTATGCACAATATCAAACGGTATGCGAATCGAAAACTCTACGATACCGCGGATAAAAAATATATCACGCTGGACGGAATTTCAGAGCTGATCAAGGCGGGAAAGAAGATTTCCGTGATAGACAATAAGACGGGTGAGGATCTGACTTCAGGCATTATTTCCCAGATTCTGGCCAGGGACGGTCAGGTCAAGGGAAACGATCTGGCGTCAAGGGTTTTGATTCAATTGCTTAGAAAAGGGCCTGGAACCCTGGTCGATTATGGGAAAAAATATGTTTCTCTATGGGACCGGGCCTTGACCATGGCGGATGAGGAAATCGATAAGCTGGTTGATCGTCTGATCAAGGAAAAGGAGTTATCCGAGTTGGAAGGGTGCGCCCTCAAGAAGGATATGACGGGCCGGGCGGAAGATCTGAAGAAATGGGTTGGCGAAAAAATCGATCAGCGCGTAGATGAAATCTTGAATGCCATGAATCTTGTCACAAAGGATCAGGTAGCCGGCCTAACAGAGGAGATCAAGGCCCTGACCGGAAAAATCAAAAAGCTGGAAAAACTTCAGGCCCGGAAGGCTGCGAAAGTCCGGAAGGCGGCCCCGGAGAAAAAGGCGGTGGGAAACGAGAAAAGGGCTGTGATTGAAGGGATTCCTGAGATGTCTGAGATGAAGGAGACGAAGTCCAGGGTTGTGGAGCTTAAGCGTGAGCTCCCTGCCGGGGGAAAAAAAGCCCCTGATTCAGGCGAAGAAAAGGAAATGGTGATGGGTAGTGAAGGATGATGAAACACAGGATGGGACGGGCCCTTTGAGGGATTTCGGGATCGGAACCGGTTCCGATGAATCCTTCATGGCCCGTTTTCTCGAAGTGCTTGCCCCCATAGAGGATCGGAGTCCCGGCGTCATTGTCATGCGAAGCCGCGCGCTGGAGCTTTTGAAAAAGGCAAAGGCGGAAGGGATGCTGGATCAGACGATACGGCAAATGGTCCTTTTTACTGGCGCGGCTTACTTCCTGCCCCCTTCTTATGCCAAATTTCAGCCGGTTGTTGTGGAAGGGTTGATTTTTCTCATATCCCAACTGCCCCTCAAACGCCTGGCCGACAAAATAGTGGATCAGCTCCGTCTTTCCCTTTCCGCTACGCCCGGAGAAAGACTGTTTACCCTCGTAAAGGATATGCCGAGCCTGCAGAAACTCGGACAGATCATATGCCGAAGTCCCGGACTGGATCCCCAGGTCAAGAATTCTCTCACGGATCTGGAAGACAAGATCAAAACCGTAACCTATGGCCGCTTACGTCCCTTTATTAAGAAAGCCATCCAATCAACCGGGCCCGAATTTACCATAACGCCGGAGAAAAAGATCCTCGCCGAGGCGAGTGTCTGCGCGGTGGTTCCCGCCAAGGTACGAACCGGGAAAAAAGGTCCCGATGTTTCATCTGTCTTGAAAATGGTAAAACCCGCGGTCAGGAAAAATCTGCCGACCGAACTTCTGCTGCTGGACCGTATGGTTACCTTCCTTGATGACAACCGTTCCCGGTGGGGATTGGGTGATTTCAGCTTTCAGGGAACGCTCGGCGAGGTGAGAAGGCTCCTTGAAAATGAGGTGGACCTGACCATGGAACAGGCCAACCTGGACAAGGCTCTCTCTTATCATGCCTCCGACAACGCGGTCCTGGTTCCGTTGCGTTCGGCGGCATCCACTCCCCTCATGACCGTGATGTCCCGATTGGACGGCGCCAAGATCACGGATGTGGCCGGTCTGACCGCCAAGGAAAGAAGGCGTCTCGCCATTACCCTGGCGAGAATCTGCATTATCAGGCCCATTCAAGATATGAACGGAGAAAGCATTTTCCACGGAGATCCTCACGCAGGGAATCTGGCCTATGCTTTTGAAGGGCAGTGGCCCAAAATCATCTTTTACGACTGGACCATGTTGGGACGGCTGGGGAGGTTGGAGCGATTAGCCATGGTTCTTCTGACGCTCGGGCTGATCACGGATCACGGCAAGGTGATTTTCTATGCCGCTGATGTGATTACCAAAGGCAGCATTTCCCTTGACAAGGCCATGAGCGGCAGGATCGATGGCGTGATCGAAGAGGCCATGAGAGGTCTTAAGAAAGGCGACAGGGGGATCCTGTCCAGTATAGAGTTCCTCTTCGAGAAATTTACCTATCAGGGGGTTGTCTTCTCCGCGGACTTGATGATGTATGAAAAAGCCCTGGTGACCCTCAAGGGGGTGTTGGCGGATATCGATCCCGATTTCAGCCGTGATGATTATCTTGTCAGTTCGGCCATTACCACGTTTATGAATGACATGATTCACCTGCGCCTTGTGAAAATGGTCATGAAGGATATCTGGTCCATCTATCGGCACAGTTACCATCTTCTTATGGATGTGCAGAAGGTCATCTACCGCTTTTTCAGGGATATTGCGCTGATGCGGGGAAAGCCTCCCAAGATTCCTCTTTTTTGATCAGGCCAATTATCCGTAATAATCAAGGATCGCATCCGTGAGGGAATCGATGGTGTATTCCTTTGGGGTGAGTTTCACGCTTAGTCCGTTTTCCTCCGCCGTTTTTGCGGTTACGGGTCCGATGCAGGCGATGGATACGCTGGTCAGACTGTCCCTGAGAGTTCGATCATAGCGATCCATCATACTCAGGAAATTGGTTACCGTGGATGAGCTGGTAAAGGTGACCATGTGTACCCGGCCTTCCCGGAGCATTTCCGCCACCATGGCCGTGTCATGGTCGGGTTTGACGGTCTGGTAGGCAGGGACTACGTCTACTTCAAACCCCATCTTCTTCAAATCTTCCGGAAGTACCTCCCTGGCCTTTGCAGCCCTTGGAAGAAGGATTTTTCCGGGAAGGTTCTCCATTTTTTTGAATGCGTCAACGATGGCTTCCGCCCGGTACTCTCCCGGTATAAGATCCGGCATGATCCCCATTCGACGCCATTTTTCCGCCGTTTTCGGACCGATGGCGCCGATCCTGATTCCTTTCAGTTCCCGAACGTCTTTTCCATGAAAGTGGAGCCTTTCCAAGAAAAACTTTACGCCGTTTGGAGAGGTGAAAAGAACCCACGCATAATCCGCAAGATGATCAATGGCCCTATCGAGCGGTTCCCAACTCTCCGGAGGAATGACCTGTATGGTGGGAAACTCGATGCATTCGGCGCCCAGTGATGCAAGTTTCTGAAGAAATCCACTGGCCTGTTCCCTCGCCCTTGTCACGATAATCCGTTTCCCAAAAAGAGGCTTTGTTTCGAACCAGTTCAGTTCCTGTCTCAGGGTTACAACCTCCCCTACCACGATGATGGCCGGAGGACGAATCCCGGCGTTCCCGGTCCGTTCGGCAATGTTCTCAAGCGTCCCGGTCACGGTCTCCTGATCGCTCATAGTTCCTCTGCGGATGACCGCCGCGGGAGTGTGTGGGGAGCGTCCGCAAGCCATGAGCCTGTCGGCGATCTTGGCAATATTTCCCACGCCCATCAGAAAAACCAGCGTGCCCACGGCCGTGGCCAGCTTATCCCACTGGATGTTGGATTTCTCTTTGGTGGGATCTTCGTGCCCGGTGACAAAAGCAACCGTCGCCGTATAATCTCGGTGAGTCAGGGGGATTCCAGCGTAGGCCGGGACGGATATGGCCGAGGTGACGCCTGGAACCACCTCGAAAGGAACTCCGGCCTTGATCAGCTCCTGGGCTTCTTCACCCCCCCGTCCAAAAATGAACGGGTCTCCTCCCTTGAGCCGTACCACGGTCTTGCCGTTTGCGGTCTTTTCGATGATCAGGGCGTTGATATCCTCCTGCTTCATGGTGTGATCCCCGCCCTTTTTTCCTACATAGATGATTTGTGCATTTTCGGAGGCGTATTGCAGAAAGGTCCGGTTGGCGAGGTAATCGTAAATGACCACATGGGCCTCCTGAATGCACTGTTTTGCCTTCAGGGTCAGAAGTCCGGGATCACCGGGGCCGGCGCCCACCAGGAATACTTTTCCAGGGTTGGGAGTTCTGGTTGCTGCGTTTGTGCTGGGTGTCATGATATGGTCCTTCCGTAGACCTTTTCAAGGATCTCTCTCGCCCCGTCGGCCAGGAGTTTATGAGCGAGCCTTTTTCCCATCCTGCCGGCGTCTTTTTTGTCTCCGGAAACGTGACCTTGAATGATCCGCGTTCCGTCCAGTTCGGCTACCATTCCCGTGAAATGGAGACGGTTATCCTCCAGGTGCGCCAGGCCGGCGATAGGGACCTGACAACCGCCTTCCAGTTCTTTCAGGAAGGCCCGTTCAGCCGCCACGGCGATCTGCGTAGGGGCATGGTTTAGGAAATCAATCACGCCGTTCGTTTCCGCATCATCCCGTCGTGTTTCAAGACCAAGCGCCCCCTGCCCGATGGCGGGCATGATTTTATTCGTGGGGATGACCTGCGAAATGCTGTCTTCAAGGCCCATTCGCCTAAGACCGGCCGTTGCCAGGATAATGCAATCCAGTTCGCCGCCTTTCAGCTTTCCCAGGCGTGTGTCCACATTTCCCCGCAGAGGACTGATGTTCAGATCAGGGCGGATACGAAGAATTTGGGCGGCTCGTCGAAGACTGCTGGTGCCCAATTTTGCTTTCCATGGGAGCTGGTCAATGGTGGCATCCCCTGTTGAAATGAGGGCGTCCCGCGGATCCTCCCGTTCAGGGAAGGCGGCAAGCATTAATCCGTCGGGCAATTCCGCCGGAACGTCCTTCATGCTGTGCACGGCAAGGTCTACCCTGTTTTCCAAAAGGGCATCCTCGATCTCTTTCACAAACAGCCCTTTTCCTCCGACCTTACTCAGGGGTGCGTCCAGAATCTTATCGCCGGTTGTCTTGATGATGGTCAGTTCCACCCGCACATGGGGATGTCTGTCCTGTATTTTGTTCCTGATCCACTCGCTCTGTGTCAGAGCCAGCTTGCTGCCCCGGGTGCCTATGCGTATGAGCATGTTTTCTCCGACCATGTCACAGGGTTTCTTATTTATCTTTACTCGTAATTTGCTGTCAGGATATTTCTTGCCATTTCCAGGTCGAACGGAGTGGTTACTTTGATATTCCTGTCCGATCCTTCCACAACCGTTACCGTGATACCAGTTTTTTCCACGAGCAGGGAATCATCGGTGGCCTCTTCCCAGCCTTCGGAAAGGGCTCTTTCATGGGCGGCCAGGATATCTCTATAACGAAAGATTTGCGGGGTTTGCACCATCCACACCCGTTTTCTGTCATAGGTCCCTGTTACTACATGATGGCTGTTGACCTCTTTTACGGTCTCCTTGGCAGGCAGTGCGGCGATGACGGCACGGTGTTTCCCCGCGGCATTGATGATCCTTTCCACAAGTTCCACGGTAATCATGGGCCTGACCCCGTCGTGAATGAGGAGAAGGTCATATTTCCCTTGCGTGGCGAGTATTCCCATTCGTACGGAATCCTGTCGGCGTGGCCCGCCGGGAACGATCTTAATGACCTTATGCAAACCGAATGGATCTGTAATATGCTCGCGGCAGAACCCCACATCCGCTTCAGGAACCACGAGAATGATGGCATCCACCCGATCGCATTTCTGAAGTGTTTCGAGGGTGATCGATAGAAGAGGTCTGTTCTTGATTTCAAGAAACTGTTTGGCCCGACCCGCGCCCATCCTGACGCCCGACCCGGCGGCCGGAACAATGGCAACCACGCTTTCTCTATGGGTTTTCATGGGTGGCATAGGGTGTGAACATTGGATTTTAGTTCAAGGAAGGAAAATGGGCAAAATAAGCTGTTCCTGTAAGAAAAGCAGATTTTGGCTTGCTCTGCCGCGACCTGCTTTTCCGATAACTTGCCTCAGCCCACAACAACAACTTTCCGTGTCTGCTTTTTCAGCCGATTGATGCGCCTTCGAAGCACGTCCACCTTTTCATTTTCCTTGTTCTCACGGGCGGCTTTCTTTGCTTCTCGAAGCTGCACGACCTTGGCCTTTAATTCTTTGATGTTGGCCTTGGGCTTTTTGATTTTCTTTGCTTTCGGTTCGGTACTGAATTCTTCCTTGATCACCATGTATTCCCGAATGAGAGAAACCAGTTCTTCCTTCTTCATGGCGCTTACGCCGGTAGCGCCGGGAATCGTCATGGCCATTTCCTTCAATTCGATAGCGGTCATTTTCTCAAGAGGCTTTTTGATAACAACCGGTTCCATCTTGGTCTCTTCCACACTCTCTTTCTGATTTTCTTCAGCGCCTTCTTTTATTTCTTCTGCCATAGGTACTTCTCCTCAATGATATTCTTTTTGTCCGCCCAAATTATATATCCGGGCAGATTTTTCAAGCCCATGATATGAACTTATGGGGCCACTATACCGATTTTCTAATCAAAATCAACACGAAACATACCTATAGCACAGGTTGTTCCAAAAAAACAACCTTTTCGACCGCGGGCCACCAATTCTCATTATGGATTATCTGCAATCTGAGGCCATGGGGTTCTGTTTCAAAATGGCGCCAATTATCCGCTTCAGACATATTTCGCAGATGTTGGCCCCCGTTTTTACATTACCCAACAGGCGGCAAGAAGCTTTTGGCACAGAACACTTCTCTTCCGAGTCGGTTTCCAGCCAAATTTTGAAGCTGTACCGCCGTGCTATGGAATGCCCAAAGCGTTTTGGCGCCGTTTTGAAACAGAACCCCATGGCCGGTTATACGCAAAAAGCCATAATGAGAATTGCTGACTGCGGGCCAGTCTGAAAGGTCAATCCTGCTTCCCCTTTTTGATAAAAGGAGTAAAAAGGTCAATCGGTATGGGAAAGAAAGTCGTGGAATTATTGCTTTCCGAAGCAATTTCCTTCAAAGTCTGGAGGTATCTCAATTGCAGTGCTTCAGGATGTTCCTGGATGATGCCCGCGGCTTTTGCAAGTTTTGTTGCCGCCTGGTATTCCCCTTCGGCCGCGATGACTTTGGCCCTCCGCTCCCGTTCGGCCTCCGCCTGTCTTGCCATGGAGCGCTGCATCTCCTCCGGGAGGTCGATATGTTTTACCTCTACCGTGGTGACCTTGATTCCCCATGGGTCTGTATGCTTATCCAGAATATTCTGTAACTGGGTGTTGATTTTTTCTCTTTCTGCAAGGATCTCATCTAGTTCCACCTGGCCGCAGACGCTCCTGGGAGTGGTCTGGGCGAGCTGGGAGGTGGCGAAAAGATAGTTTTCCACCTCGATGGTGGCGTTTGTGGGGTTCATCACACGAAAATAGACCACGGCATTGACCTTGATGGAAACATTGTCTCTTGTGATGACATCCTGCGAAGGCACGTCCATGGCGACGAGACGGAGGCTTACCTTAACCATCTTATCGATGACCGGGATCAGGATGATCAGCCCGGGTCCCTTGGTGTTGATAATACGGCCCAAACGAAAGATAACAGCCCTTTCATATTCCTTCAGGATCCTGATGGCGGATGCTAGAAAGAGGACGATCAATACAATAGCGATAATAAAAAACATTATATCCCTCCCTGTTTTACCCTGGTTACTGTTCCCCTGCCTTCTTTACTTCCAGCAGCAGCCCTTTGACCGCCACAACCACGGCCTATCCCCTTTATCCAGCTTTTCTTTTGAAAAAGCCCGCCATGTTTCCCCATGCACGAACATGAGGCCCTCCGGATCAACCGTTTCGATGACCACGCCGATCTCCCCGGGAAGACTGTCGGCGCCGCCAAGGGGTTTTCTGTGGAGCGTACGGAAGGCGATGCCGGCAACGACCACAAAAAATCCTCCTACCAGCAGAATAGCTGGCAACATCAGTTTCAGAGAGACCTCCGTATCTTTAAAAAGCATGATGGAGCCGAGTGTCAGGGAGATGATGCCCCCCACGGAAAGCATGCCGTAACTGGCAACCTTTACTTCGGCGATAAAAAAGATGATGGCAAGGAGTATCAGCATGACGCCCGCATAGTTTACCGGCAGCGTCTGAAAGGAAAAAAAAGCCAGGATCAGGGAGATGCCGCCGATAACCCCCGGAAAGATGGCGCCGGGATTGGCCAGCTCAAAGTAGAGTCCTGCCAGTCCGATCATCATCAGGATGTAAGAGATGTTGGGATCGCTGATTGTCTGAAGAATTTTATCCCGGAATCCGGGACGGTAAACGACTTCTTTAATCCCGGTTGTATTCAAGGTGACGGTTCCGGCTGAAGTAGTGATTTTCCTCCCGTTAAGCTGTTTGAGGAGGTCGTCCATGTTTTCCACCACCAGATCCACTACCTTCTTTTTGAGGGCTTCATCCGCGGTGATGGAGACACTCTCACGAATAGCCTTTTCCACCCAGGCCCCGTTTCTGCCCTTTTCTTCGGCAATTCCTTTTGCGTAGGCGGCCATGTCGTTCACCACCTTTTTTCCCATTTCATTTTCAATATCTTTTCCACCGGTGGAAACGGGATGGGCTGCTCCGATATTGGTTCCTTTAGCCATGGCCGCGACATCCGCGGCCTCCGTGATCATCACGCCGGCCGAAGCGGCCCCGGCGCCTTTGGGGCCCACATACACAACCACCGGGATGGGAGAATTGAGGATCGCTTTGATGATGGTGCGCATGGACGAGCCGAGCCCCCCGGGGGTATCCAGGCGAATGATGGCCAGTGTGGCGTCTGCCTCCCTGGCCTTTTCAAGGCCGCGAACCACAAAAATGGCGGTTCCGGGATTGATGGGGCCTTCCAACTCAATGATAAAGGCCATCGGTTTTTCCAAAGATTCCGACAGGGATGAAGACGGAGCGGAAAGAGAGGTAAAAGCGATTATCATAAGGGCAGCAAACCAGAATCTCCATTTACCGAGCATGCTCATTTTATCTCCATCCCCAATTTTTTCATCACCTGTTTGATATCTTCCCACGTCTCGCGTTTCGCCGCGGGGTTTCTTAAGAGGTAAGCCGGATGAAAGGTGATCATGGCGGGGATCTCTTCGAAGGCACGCCATTGCCCCCGGTCGGCAGTGATTCTGAAGCCCTTTCCAAACAGGGCCTGCGCGGCGACGCGGCCCAGGACGCAGATCACTTCGGGATGGATGATTCGAATCTGTTGAATCAGAAAAGGAAGACAGGCCCGTACTTCTTGCTCTTCGGGATCGCGATTGTTGGGGGGGCGGCACTTGACCACATTGCAGATATAGACCTGGTCCCTGGTCAGTCCCATGCCGCTTTCAATAATTTTGGTAAGGAGCTGTCCTGATTTCCCGACAAAGGGTCTGCCCGCCAGGTCTTCGTCGCGCCCCGGTCCTTCCCCGATAAATGCGAGACGGGCATTGGGGTCTCCCTCCCCGAATACCAGGGTTGTTCTGCCCGCATGAAGGCCGCATCGGCGGCAGTCGCCGATATGGTTTCGAAGATCTTCAAGGGAAGCCAGTTCGGAGGCAGGTTTTTCGGGGGATTCAGTTTTCCTGGAAGCGAGGTCCGGTTTGGCGTCAGGAACCTTCCGGGGAGCGGAGGCTACTTTTTGGGGAATGGAAACGGCTGGTTTATCCAGAAAATCCACAAGACCTCGAGGCAGGGAAGGGGGGGCAAAGCCCATCTCCGCATGGTCTTTGAGTCGTCCTTTCATGTGGGAGAAGAT
>JBBSAR010000024.1:0-19806 GCA_038252125.1 Desulfatiglandales bacterium | reverse complement strand
TCCTCCACGCAGGCCTGGTCGCCATTTAGTGCTTCAAAGACGGCCAGTTGGATCGCCTGAAAAACACCCGAGTCTATATTGCTCTTGATAGCCCCCAACCCGTCTACGGCCATGGGATTGCCCACGGCGAATCCTATTCTCCAACCGGTCATATTGTAGGTCTTGGAGAGCGAGTGGAATTCTATGCCCACTTCCTTTGCCCCCTCTACCTCCAAAAAACTGGGAGGGCGGTATCCGTCGAATGCCATTTCCGTATAGGCCGCATCATGACAAACCAATATGTCGTGCTTTTCCGCGAAAGCCACAACCTGCTTGAAAAAATCCAGGTCGGCAATGGCGGAAGTCGGATTGTTGGGATAGTTGAGGAACATGATTTTGGCCCGTTCCGCCACCTCTTCAGGGATGCTTCCCAGGTCCGGGAGAAATCTGTTTTCACGCAAAAGAGGCATGAAATAAGACTCGCCCCCTGCAAAAATGGTGGCAATGTTGTAGACGGGATAGGCAGGGCTGGGGACCAGCGCCAGGTCGCCTGGATTGATGAAAGCGAGAGGGAAATGGGCAATCCCTTCTTTACTCCCGATCAGAGACACCACTTCCGTGGAAGCGTCCAGCATTACTCCGAACCGTTTTCCGTACCATTCCGCCACTGTTTCCTTAAATGTGTTCAGGCCTGAATAAGAGGGATATCTGTGGTTTGCCGGATCATCAACAGCCTTCTTCAGGGCACTGATAATGGCTTCAGGAGTAGGTAGATCGGGATCACCCACTCCAAGGTCGATAATATCCACTCCCCTTGCCCTGACCTCCGCTTTCTTTCGATCGATCTCCTTAAAAAGATAGGGTGGAAGCTGTCTTAAACGTTCGGCTTTTTCAAATCTTTTCATGATGAACCTCTTTAAGTCCCAACACATCCTGCATATCGTAAAGCCCGTCAGGTTGTCCGACAATCCAGAGGGCCGCCCTTAACGCGCCGCGGGCAAAGTTGTCCCTGTTGTGCGCCCTGTGCGTCAATTCCAGTCTTTCTCCGATGCCTCCGAACATCACCGTATGTTCACCGGTAATATCTCCGGCCCTCCAGGTCTGGATTCCGATCTCCGCGTCGGTTCTCTGACCAATCATTCCTTTTCGTTCATATACCCCGACCTTATCCAGATCTCTCCCGACGGCATCCGCCAGCACCCCGGCCAACTTCATGGCCGTCCCGCTCGGGGCGTCCTTTTTGAGCCGATGATGCACTTCCAGGATTTCCATGTCGTAGTCATCCCCAAGAATTCGGGCCATCTCCCCCGCAACCTTGAACATGACATTCACCCCCACACTCATGTTGGGGGAAAAAACACACCGGGTCTTTTTGGCGAGGCTTTTCAGTTCCTCCAGCATTTCTCCGGCAATGCCCGTGGTCCCGATGACCGCGGACAATCGGGTTCTGGAACAGGCGCGCATATTTTCAAGGGTTGCTTTCGGCGCGCTAAAGTCTATGAGCACATCTCCCTTGTCTATCACTTCCCCGAGGGATTCGTGTACCTTGACGCCCAGCTCGCCAACACCCGCCAAAACTCCTGCATCCTCGTTGATGTCAGGATGTCCGGGCCGTTCAAAGGCGCCCACAAGAGTTGTCTCCGGGTTCCGGCAAATCATATGGATGATCCGCCTCCCCATGCGCCCCGCGGCCCCTGCAACAATGGTATTGATCATGGTCATCCCTCTGCTATATAAGCCCGTAAGCTGTAAGAGCCTTTTTCAGTTTCTCCAGATTGGCAGGCGCCATGGGGCAGAGCGGCAATCTCATTTCGTCCCGGCTCATTCCCATAAGTGCCACTGCGGTCTTCACGGGGATGGGGTTGGTTTCATAAAACATGGCCTGGCACAAGGGAAAAAGTTTATAAAAAAGTGCTTTGGCCTCCTCAATCTTTCCTTCCTCCCAGAACCTGACAAGATCGGAAGTGTCTTTCGGGACAATGTTTGCGACTACGGAGATCACTCCTTTTCCGCCGATAGCCAAGGCCGGAAGCGTAATATTGTCATCCCCCGAAAGGAGGGTAATCTTGTCACCGGCCAGATTGACGATTTCGGCCATCTGTACCAGATTGCCCGATGCCTCCTTGATCGCCACCATTTCCGGCAGTTCGGCCAAACGCGCGACGGTCTCGGGAAGCATATTGACGCTGGTCCTCCCCGGGACGTTATAGAGCACTTGCGGAAGGGGGACCGCTTTTGCAATGGCCCTGAAGTGCTGATAAAGTCCTTCCTGCGTAGGTTTGTTGTAGTATGGCGTCACCTGCAATGTAGCGTCCACACCCACTTTCTTGGCATGCTCCGTCAGTTCAATGGCCTCCTGGGTGCTGTTTCCGCCGGTCCCCGCTATGACCGGGACCCTCTTGTTGACGGCCTCAACAGCAATATCAATCACGCGGGCATGTTCCTTATGGTTCAGGGTTGCGGATTCACCGGTTGTTCCACAGGGGACAATGGCACTGGTGCCGTTTTCAATCTGAAATTCAATAAGTTTGCGATAGGCGTCTTCGTCCACCTCTCCATTTTTAAAAGGCGTCACGATAGCAACGATAGATCCTTTAAACATGATATCCTCCTTCTTTGTTTTTTTGAAAGACCGACAGGCAACTGCCTCATCAAAGAGCTTCATCGTGGAGCGAGCCCGTATAAATGATGGAGGTGTTCCCTTCGAGCCATACCTGATCAAAAGAATCACCTTTCCGTTCAAAATAAATCGTTAATTCATCGCCACCCCGGGTTTTCACCTTGACCGGGGACTGGACCATTTCTTTTGCGGAAGCCACCAGGGCGCCGGCAATGGCGCCTGTTCCGCAGGCCAGGGTCTCATCTTCGACGCCCCGTTCATAGGTCCGGATGGCCAGTTCATTGGGTCCGGTCTTCATAACAAAATTGACATTGGTTCCCGCCGGAGCGAATCGATCGTGATATCTGATTATCCGACCCTGCTCTCTCACGGGATGGTTCATTAAATCCTCCACGCTCAGAACCGTGTGAGGGACTCCTGTGTTGATGAAATCGCAGCTCTTCCATCCCTCCAGGAACGCCAAATCAACATCAAGATTCAAGCCGGTAGGTGCGGGCATGAGGATCTTCACGATCCTTCCGTTTACTTCCGCGGAAACGGGCCCCGCCATGGTTCCGAAGGTCATTTTTTGCCCTGCAATTCCCTTCAAAAAAGCGAACCGGGAAACACAGCGTCCCCCGTTGCCGCACATATCGACCTCCCCCCCGTCGGCGTTGAAAAATCGCCATGCGAAATCGTATTTTTCCGATTTCACAACAAAAATCATTCCATCGGCGCCTACGGACTTCCGTCTTCGACAGGCCCGTTCCACAAGACGGCCCATCTCATTTTCCTGTATGGCGTCGTCCCTGTTGTCAACAACGATAAAATCGTTGCCGCTTCCGCTCATTTTCCAGAATTCCATCGTTTCCAAGGTTCTATCCTTCACGTGCCACGATCAGCCCTTTCAAGGTGACACGCAAACGGTTCATGATTTGGTACGAAAATATTGCCTGTTTATCACTTTTTTTTGGTTTCAGGTTTCAGGTTTCAGGAGGGGGCTTCTCAGTGCTGACACCCGACACCTGAAACCTAAGCGCTTCAAAATCCGATTTCTATCAATACATCCTGAGATGGCTAACTTCAATGAACACCTTGAAAGGGCTGGCGCCACGATTACTCGAAATCCGGGACCTTTTCCCCGCGGATCAGATCCTCCATTTTCTCCCTTTCCCGTATGACGGAAAAGCGATCGCCCTTTACCATTACTTCAGCGGCACGGGGCCTGGAGTTGTACGTGGACGACATACTGAAACCATAGGCGCCCGCGCTCATGACCGCCAACAGTTCTCCCGGTTTAAAGGCCGCTACCTCCCTGTTTTTGGCGAGAAAGTCCCCCGATTCGCAGATGGGACCGACGATGTCCGCCTTCACCTTTTTTCCGTCGGTCACCTGAACCGGCCTGATTTCATGATACGAGTTGTACAGGCTCGGCCGCATGAGGTCGTTCATGGCCGCATCCACCACAAAGAAATTCTTGTCTTCATTGCTCTTGGAATAAATCACTTCCGCGACAAGGATTCCCGCGTTTCCTACCAGTACGCGCCCCGGTTCCAGAATCAACGTAAGATTGGTTTCTCCCAGTTCAGTCCGGATCGCCGCGGCATAATCAGCAGGCGGAGGAGGCGATTCGTTGTCATAGGTAATGCCGAGCCCACCGCCCAGGTCCAGATAGTCGATCCGCATTCCCAAACGGGTCAACTGTTCAATCAAATCCTTTAATTTCTTCAGGGCATCCACGAACGGGCTGATGCAGGTAAGCTGCGATCCGATATGACACGACACCCCGGCTACCTGAAGACCTTTGAGATTCGAGGCAACGGAATACTGCTCCACGGCATCCTTGATGTTGATGCCGAATTTATTCTCCTTTAATCCGGTGGAGATATAGGGGTGGGTCTTGGGATCCACATCCGGATTGACCCGGAGGGCAATCCTGGCCTTCTTCCCCATTCTTTCCGCCACCCGGTTCAGCTGATGCATTTCCTGGGCCGATTCCACATTAAAGATGAGGATGCCGGATTCCAGGGCATAGATCAATTCTTTCTCTCGTTTCCCCACACCCGAATAGACAATTTTTCCGGGATCAACGCCTGCCTTCAATGCCCGGAACAGCTCGCCTCCCGAAACAATATCCAAGCCTCCCCCCTGTCGGGAAAAGACGTTCAGTACGGCGCCGTTGGAATTTGATTTCATGGAGAAACAGGTGAGATGCTTCACGCCTTTGAAAGCGGAATCGAAAACATCAAAATGCCGTCTGAGTGTTGCATCGGAATAGATATAGACGGGCGTGCCCACGTCCCGGGCAATTTTTGATACCGGAACATCCTCGCAGTAAAGCGCTTTCTGTAGGTAATGAAAATGATTCATGGCCTCCTGCCAACCTTTTACTCAATAATTTTCATCATGTCCGACGGGGGGCCAACCACCCCTCCCCTGCCCAACAGCCTGACCTGGAAATACGTGATCCCCGCCTGTTTCTTCTTTTCCATTTCACATCTGAATGCCGTGCCGACCACCACTTTTCCCTGAATCTCCTGAAAGGTTTTCATCTCAATGGGGCATGTTTCACAGGGTGCATCATCCTTGGAATACCATACACTGAAGACCCTGCATCCTGTAATCTGTTCCACATGCAAATTTTCCCCTTTTACGGTTCCTTCAAGGGTGACCGTGCCATCTTTCCAGGTAACACCCAGGTTGTCCACCCGCAGCGGAACAGGGTTCGCCGTTAAAAAAGGCGGTCCTTTCTTTCCACATCCGAAACAGGACAACACAAGAACGGATGAAAGGGCAATCAGAAAAATTTTCCCCCACTGGATCAAATGCCAAGCTCCCTCTTTGCCGATTCAATTTCAATCCTCACCCGCTCCGGACCGGTGCCACCCGGGCTGTTTCTTCTTCCCGGCGACTGCAGAGGATCCAGCCATGCATACACATCCTCTCCGATCTGCCTGGCAAACCCTTTCATCTCTTCCAGCGTCAGTTCCCTGAGTTCCTTGCCCTTGTCGATAACGGAAAGGACCATCTTGCCCACGATTTCATGGGCTTCACGGAACGTGATGCCTTTTCGGACCAGATAGTCGGCCAGATCCGTCGCGGCGAGATGCCCCCGGCTTACGGCCTTTTCAAGCCGATCTCTGTCAAAATCGATCTCGCCAAGAAGCCGGCCCATGACTTCGAGGCAGATGGCTACCGTGTCGGCCCCGTCGAAGAGGGCTTCCTTATCTTCCTGCATATCCTTGTTATAGGTCAGGGGCAACCCTTTGAAGGTGGTCAAAAGCCCCATGAGATGGCCATACACCCGGCCTGTTTTCCCGCGTATGAGTTCCGGCACATCCGGATTTTTTTTCTGGGGCATAATGCTGCTGCCGGTACAGAAGCTGTCCGAAATAATCGCGAATCCGAACTCCCGGGTGGACCAAAGGACCAGTTCCTCGCTCAGACGGCTCAGATGCATCATGACCATGGAGGCATTGAAAAGAAACTCCATCACAAAATCGCGGTCGCTGACCGCATCCATGCTGTTCCTGGATATCCGCTCAAAACCCAGATCCGCGGCAATGGCATCCCTGTCCAGTTCAAAGGTTGTACCGGCCAGGGCCGCACTGCCAAGGGGAAGCACGTTGACCCGTTTAAGGCTTTCCTCGAACCGCTCACGATCCCGTACCAGCATCTCGTAATAGGCCAACAGGTGATGACTCAGGAGAACCGGCTGGGCCCTTTGCATATGGGTATACCCCGGCATGATCACACCCATATTCTTTTCGGCTAAAGCAACCAGGGCGACCTGGTTCGTCTTGATCAGATTGATTGCCTGTTGAACGGCATCCCGGACATACATTCTCACATCCAGAGCAACCTGATCGTTCCTGCTTCGACCCGTGTGGATCTTTTCACCCAAAGATCCGATCTTGTCCACAAGGATGGATTCCACCATGCTGTGAATATCCTCGTGGCCATCAGTAAAAGGAATCTGTCCACGCTCCAGTTCCCGCTTGATCTGCCCGAGGGCCTCGATCATAACCACGGCCTCTTCTTCGGTAATGATCTCTTTTCGTGCCAGAACCTTGCAATGGGCAATGCTGCCATCCACGTCGTAGGCATGAAGCTTGTGATCGAACCCTATGGAAGAATTAAACCTGTTGACAAGCACGTCCGTCTTCTGGGCAAATCTTCCACCCCACATTTTTGCCGCCATGATACGTTTTTATCTCCTTATTATCGGCCCTGCCGCAAAAGACGCTGGATCTTCAGTCTCAATCCATTGAGGCGGATGAATCCCTCGGCATCCTGCTGATTGTAGACCTCATCCCCCTCAAACGTAGCGAACGCCGAATGATACAGAGAGGAAGGCGACTTTCTTCCCACAACGCCGCAGTTGCCTTTGTAAAGCTTCAGCCGCACAACGCCGTTCACGTTCTTCTGGCTTTCATCAACCAGGGTCTGGAGCATCTCCCTCTCCGGCGCGAACCAGTACCCGTTGTAGAGCATGTCGGTGTATCTCGGAATGAGCCCATCCCGGAGATGCATGACCTCGCGATCCATGGTAATCGATTCCATGGCAATATGGGCCACCCTCAGGATGGTTCCCCCGGGTGTTTCGTAAACCCCGCGCGATTTCATGCCCACATAGCGATTTTCCACCATGTCCACCCTGCCGATGCCGTTTTCGCCCCCCAGTTTATTGAGACAGGCCAGGAGTTTCGCGGGACTCATGGGCTCACCGTCCACGGAAACCGGATCTCCCTTTTCATACCCGATTTCAACATAGGTAGCCTTGTCCGGCGCGTTTTGGGGCGAGACCGTCAGCACGAACATCTCCTCGGGAGGCTCCCGCCAGGTATCTTCCAGGATTCCCCCTTCGAAACTGATGTGCAAGAGATTGCGATCGCTCGAATAGGGTTTTTCTTTGGTAACAGGTACGGGAATGTTCCTGGAGCGGGCGTATTCCATGAGATCTTCCCTGCCTCTGAAATCCCAGGTCCTCCAAGGCGCGATAATTTTCAACTCGGGATTCAAGGCCATGTAGGCCAGCTCGAACCGAACCTGGTCATTTCCCTTTCCGGTAGCCCCGTGGCTGACCGCGTCGGCGCCCGTTTTTCTTGCCGCCTCCACCTGGCCCCTGGCAATCAACGGTCGTGCAAGGGATGTTCCCAGCAGATAGGTCGATTCATAAATGGCGTTGCCTCTCAGGGCGGGCCAGACGAAATTGCCGACAAAGTCCTCAGTCAGATCGTCGATAACCACTTCGTCGGCGCCGGTTTTCAAGGCCTTTTCCCTGATGCCGTTTAGTTCTTCTCCCTGGCCCAAATCAGCTGCATACGCCACGACAGGGCATTGATAGGTCTCCTTCAACCATTTCAGAATAACCGAAGTATCCAAACCACCGGAATAAGCCAGCACAATTTTATTTATCTTCTCTTCCAAAGCCTGTCTCCATTATTATTTATTTGTTCATTCCGGCAAATATCCGGTCAAGGACATCCACCAGCAGGTCTATGTCGTTCTTTTGAACAATCAGGGGAGGAACGAAACGCAATACCGTTTCGTGGGCAACGATAATCAGAAATCCTTCCTTGCGGCAGGCCTCCACGACCGACGCACCCGGACTATCCAGTTCCACGCCCACGATGAGACCGACGCCCCTGACATCTTTGATAATGGAATATTTCCCGGCGAGGGTCTTCAGTTTATCCCTGAAATATTCGCCCATCAGCCGGGCATTCTCTATCCATCCATCCTCCAGAAGGCTCTTTAAAACCGCTTTGGAAACGGCGGTAACGAGAGGCGTTCCGCCGAATGTGGTGGCATGACTCCCCGGTCCGAACGCCGCTCCCACCTGGTCGGTTGAAAGCATGGCGCCTATGGGAAGGCCGTTTCCCAGGGCCTTCGCCAGGGTCATGATATCCGGGACTATTCCATAATGTTCATGGGCGAAGAGTTTCCCCGTCCTTCCCATGCCCACCTGCACTTCGTCGAAAATCAGGAGAATCCCCTTTTCGTCGCACAATTTCCGAACGGCCTTCAGATATCCGTCATCGGGGCATATAACCCCGCCCTCTCCCTGGATAGGTTCAAGAATGACGGCGCAGACCTGTTCGTCCACGGCCTGCTCCAGACGGGATATATCGTTAAACGGCACGAACTTGAACCCCTGAAGGAGCGGATCGTATCCAACCTGGATCTTTGTCTGGCCCGTGGCTGAAAGGGTAGCCATGGTCCTTCCATGGAACGAATTTTCCATGGAGATGATCATGTGCCGATTCCCTCCGAATTTTTCGCTGGAATAACGCCTCGCCAGTTTAATGGCGGCCTCGTTTGCTTCCGCGCCGCTGTTGCAGAAAAAAACACGGTCCGCAAAGGAATTCTCCACCAGCAGTTGCGCCAAATCCGTCTGGGGCTTTGTATAGTAAAGGTTTGAGACATGTACAAGGGTTTTTGACTGCTCTTCCAGCGCCCTGGTCACCACAGGAGAACTGTGCCCAAGCGCACAGACCGCGATGCCCCCGACAAAATCAAGATATTCTTTTCCTTCTTCATCCCAGACCCGGCACCCTTCGCCCCGAACCAGGGTCAGGGGAAACCGGCCGTAGGTCTGGAACATATACTTATCCGCTCGCTCCATTGTATTCATCATTCTACAATCTCCGTGCCAATTCCTATCTTTGTGAGAATCTCCAACAGGATGGAATGCGACTCTCGTCCGTCGATGATATGCGCTTTTCGAACGCCTTTCGAAATGGCATCCATGCAGCATTTCACTTTGGGAATCATTCCTCCTTTGATAACGCCGCTTCCGATCAGATCGACGGCTTCTTCTTTCTTCAGCGTGGAAATCAGCTTGCCGTCCCCGCCAAGCACTCCTTCGGTATCCGTAATGAGAACCAGCTTTCTGGCCTTCAACGAAGCGGCTATGGCCCCTGCTACAAGATCGGCGTTGATATTGTAGGTCTCCCCCGCATTTCCGGCGCCGATCGGGGCAATGACCGGGATGAATCCGCTTTTCATCAGCTCCAGGAGGACCCTGCTGTCCACCGAAGTAATGGCGCCGACCATTCCCATATCAATAATCTCCGGCGCCCGGTCCGGACCGCCGGCCTTGATATATTTCATTTTCTCCGCCAGAATCAGGCCTCCGTCTTTTCCCGACAGACCCACGGCGCGCCCGCCATTGCCGTTAATCAGGGACACGATCTCCTGGTTGACTTTCCCCACCAGGACCATTTCCACCACATCCATGGTCTGCTTGTCGGTAACCCGCATGCCGTCCACGAACTCGGATTCAATGGAAAGCCGTTTTAAAAAGCTCCCGATCTGGGGCCCGCCCCCGTGAACAACCACGGGATTCATCCCCACATATTTCATGAGGATAATATCGAGGGCGAAATCCTGTTTCAGCTTTTCATCCACCATGGCAAGGCCGCCATCTTTCACCCCGATGGTGGCCCCGTGGAAACGCTGAATATAGGGGAGAGCCTCTATAAGGATATTGGCCCTTTCACGATCCGTTATCATAAAATATACCTGCTCAGATTTTCATCTTCGAGAATTTCAGAAAGCTTTTCCTCCACATACGCTTTGCTAATGACCACCTTCTTTTCCTCCAGATCGGGGGCATCAAAGGAGATTTCATCCACCAGCTTCTCCATGACCGTATGCAATCGGCGCGCGCCGATATTTTCCATACGATCATTCACCTCGCTGGCCATGCGGGCAATTTCACTGACCGCATCCTCTTCGAATACAAGATCGACCCCTTCCGTCGCCAAAAGGGCCTGATATTGGATAATCAAGGCATTCTTGGGCTCCAGCAATATCCGGATAAAATCATCCATGGAAAGGGAATCCAGTTCAACGCGAATGGGGAATCGGCCCTGCAGTTCCGGCAGCAGATCGGAAGGCTTGCTCACATTAAAAGCCCCCGCCGCAATGAAGAGTATATGATCCGTTTTCACCATCCCATACTTGGTGGCCACCGTGGAACCTTCAACAATGGGGAGGAGATCTCTCTGCACCCCTTCACGCGACACGTCCGGTCCCCCGTAGGAGGAATCCGATCCCGCCACCTTGTCCAGTTCATCCAGAAAAATAATCCCGTTCTGCTCGGTGATGCGAATGGCTTCTTCGATCACGTTATCCATATCGATCAGCTTCTGGGATTCCTCCTGAAACAGGATTTCGAGGGCTTCCTGGATCTTCACGCGCCGCTTCTTCTTCTTTTGCGGAAAGATGTTGCCGAACATCTCTTTCACATTGAATTCCATTTCCTCGATGCCGGCGCTGGAAAAGATTTCCACCATAGGGGTATTGGCGCTGACAACCTCCAATTCCACATAGCGTTTATCCATTTTGCCGCTTCTGAGCATGCGCCGAAGCTTTTCTCTCGTGGAAGAAACCTCGTTTTTGTCGGACTTGACCACCTCCAAGACCCTTTCCTTATCCGGGTCCTCTTCTTTTTTTTCGATCTCACTCTTTTTGGGAAGAAGAATGTCCAGCAACCGCTCTTCGGCCATCTCACGGGCCTTCGGCTGAAATCTTTCCTGCTCATCTTTCTTGGCGATGTTTACGGCGAGTTCGGTCAAATCCCTGATCATCGATTCCACATCCCTGCCCACGTAGCCTACTTCCGTAAATTTTGTCGCTTCCACTTTCATAAAAGGGGAATTGGCAAGGCGAGCCAACCGTCTTGCGATCTCCGTCTTGCCGACTCCGGTGGGCCCCATCATGATGATGTTCTTGGGAGCGATTTCGTCCCGCAGTTCGCTGGGAACCTGTTGACGCCTCCACCTGTTTCTCAAGGCGATGGCCACCGAACGTTTTGCCTCATGCTGCCCGATAATATACTTGTCCAGCTCGCATACGATTTCACGCGGGGTCAAAACCCCCGCAAAACGTTCCTCATTCTTCCCTTCTTTATCCATTGTTTATTCCCTATTTTTCCAGTTCATGAACGATTATCTGATCATTTGTGTAAAGGCATATGGAGGCTGCAATTTTCATGGCCTCAAGAGCAATGACATCCGCTTCCAGATCGGAATGTTCCACCAGCGCGCGGGCCGCAGCCACGGCATAGGGCCCCCCCGACCCGATGGCCGCAACGGCTTCGTCGGGCTCGATGACATCCCCCGTTCCAGAAATGATGAAGGTATGGTCCTCATCCATGGCCAGAACCAGGGCCTCAAGTCTGCGCAGGATTTTATCCGTTCTCCAGTCCCTGGCCAGTTCCACCGCCGCCCGTGTAAGGTTTCCGTTACAGGATTCCAGCTTCCCCTCCAATCTCTCGAAAAGGTTGAAGGCATCCGCGGCAGCCCCTGCAAAACCTACCAACAGCTGATCATCGTACATGCGCCGGACTTTTGTTGCCCTGTGTTTCATAATGGTGTCCCCAAGGGTCACCTGACCATCCCCCGCCATAACGCACTTGCCGTTTTTTCTGACGGCAAGGACCGTTGTGGCCCTGATAATTCCAGAATTCAATTCCCCCATAAAGTAACCTCTCTTATCAATATCCCCGTCAATGTCAATGTGCCCATCAGTGTCCCCATTAATGTCCCCATTAATGTCTCGGATGCGCCTTATCGTACACTTCCATCAGTCTGTCAATACTCACGTGGGTGTATTTCTGCGTTGTAGACAGACTCTCGTGGCCCAGCAGTTCCTGAACCGAACGAAGATCAGCGCCCCCGTCCAAGAGATGGGTCGCATAAGAATGTCGCATGGAATGGGGACTGATATCTGAAGGCAAACCGGCTTCGATGACGTACTTTTTGATTATCCTACCCATGCTCCTCGTAGTAAGACGGCCGCCTCGAAAATTAATGAAAAGAGGACTCTCCGGCAATAAAACCCCCGTTTTCCCCCTCAATCCCCCGGTTTTCTCCAAATATTCCTTCACTGCGCTGATGGCCTTACGACCAATGGGGACAATCCTTTCCTTGTTTCCCTTGCCCGTAACTTTTACAAGACGGCCATGGAAATCCACATCTCTCAGATTGAGACTCGCGAGTTCCCCGGCCCTGAAACCACAGGAGTAGAGCACTTCGAGAATGGCAAGATCCCGCGTTCCCAAAGGTTTCTCCCGATCAGGTCTCTCAAGCAGCCGGAAAACATCATCCACCGGCAGATAGGGTGGAATAACCCTTTCCAGCTTGGGGGTTCCGATTCCCGCTGCGGGATTCCCGCAGTCCGGATCTTCCTTTTCCAGAAAACGAAAAAAGGACCTGACAACCGAAAGTTTCCGCGCGATAGACGTTCTTTTTAACCGTCCGTAAAGGCTCCCCAGGTATTCCCGCACAACAAGAGGTTCAACAGACGCCACCGCGCTACATTGTTCTTTGTGCTGCGCCGACTGGGATGCCCTGTTTTCTACAAAATGCACAAACTGCTCCAGGTCCGTTCGATAACTCCTCAGGGTATAAGGAGAACAGGCCTTTATGTTCTTTAAGTACAGCAAGAACCTCTCTATCGCCTCAAAATAAGGCACGACCGATCCACCTTGCCTTTCTCAGGAATAACCTCGCCTTTCTCAGGAATCCCTTCTTTTCTTAAGAATCAAGGTGCAATTTATAACATTTTAACATAACACATTTGAGGGAATTGGCAATACAAATATTACCACGCCGACCATGGCCTCGGGCAGGAAAAACATGGGGTGGATGGGCGATTCCCTCCTGTCATCTGGACAGGAGGGCGTGCCGATCCGGGAAGCGAAGAGTCGAGGGGGTCACACTTTTGCAGGAACCTTCAAGACATTATTCAAGGTGCCGAAAGAGTTGGCGCGGACCTGACTGTTGGCCGGATCATTCCGCCATTCCCCATCCACAAAAAAAAGGTATTCATAGCTTCCCACCGGAACCATGATGATTTTTTTCCAGATGCCGTCCGCATTTTTTTTCATGGGGTGCTTTTTCTCATTCCATTGGTTAAAATCTCCCACCACGGACACAGCATCAGCTTCCGGCGCATCAAGAGTAAGGGTTACCCTTTGTCGCGCAATTTTACCTGCATTTTCTTCGAGCATTCTCTTTACCATTTTCAAACCTCGCAAATATTCTTGGTTGCCACAATATAAGAACCAAAAAGAATATAACATGTTCTATTTGGTATTCAATCATATATTCGCCGAAAACAGCCGTTCTTCCTTTGATTCCGCATTAAGCGGCATTTTCTTCGTTCTGTTGCGAGCGGTGAAGACGAACATATGCGAAAGGGCGTATTTGGAATCCTCATAAAATGCGCTGAGTTCGCTTTTGCCAAAATTCAACTGATCAATCTTCATAAGGAAGTTCAGCTTGCCGTGGCCTTCGGCAATTTTTTCGTCACGGATTTCAAGGGATATCCCATGAACCGTAAAAGGCATCCTATTCAAATTCCCTGGCAGCGAAATACAGACTCAGGAAGCCGGGGTTTTTGAATAAGATACGAATAAAGCACAAACCGGAAAAGGTTTTCAAATCCTTTTTCAGAGGTCGCCCTCAGGCCAGCATGCTCTTGGGGATATGCTCAATCCAGGCTTCCTCGCCGAATGCCTCCCGCAGACTGTTCGAAAGGCCTGTCAGCATTTCCATATCCTTTATTTCCACCACAAGATCGGAACCGTCAAGAATTTTCAGCTTACCGTAACGATTGAAAATTTCCAGGGCCTGATACACATCTGCCGTAAACCAGCCTTTCATCCGTTGAAGGAGTTCTTCCCCCTTTAAATCACGTTCAATCGTCAAATCAACCACCCTTTGCTTGGCTTCCCAGCCAAGAACCGCACCTTGTTTCAAAACCGGCCTGACAGGATCATGCATCGCCGCGCACTTGAACCATACCATTGCTCTTTCCATTTTTTCTCCCATTCAGGATTAGGGTATAAATATCCCCATGCATTTGATCTTAGGCTCAATACCCGTGAATGAATGTCATTCACCGTTCCGTCCTCGTTCCCACGGAGGACGGCAGGAACGAGGAGTAACGGCATAGGTTATTCAGACGGGGGCGTCATTCTCGCGGACGCGGGAATCCAGGTTGTCAGCGACAGACGGCTGGATTCCGGCTAAAAGCGTGCCGGAATGACGGAGCAGCACAAAATGACGTTCCAAGTGTGATTCTCTTCAAGTCCTTCATGCCGGGGGCTACTGGCCGCCCCCGGGGGAATGGCTTCAGGCCGCCGGAACACCCGAGGGACTTCTCAAAACGCCCCTCGGAAAGGATATGGCGGCGCCCATGGACCATTACAGCCAACCGGCAATACCCATCACCGATTTTGCCGAACAGATCGGACGCGCCTTTTCAGAACACATCTTTCCGAAAGTCCAATGCCGCATCTGCTGCGAGCCCGGCCGCTGGATCTGCCACGATGCCATGCACCTGTTGCTATCCGTTGTGGACAAAAAGGCCCCGGACCTCGTCATCACGGACGCCGGCACCAATGCGGTGGGATGGGAGCGGTTTGAAAGCGACTATTTTCCCGTCCTCAACCTCACCAGGCCTGCCCTCATCGAAACGCCCTGTTATGTCCTTGGTTCCCTTTGCACCCCCCACGATGTCTGGGGGTTTTCCTTTTGGGGAGAGGGCATTGAAGAGGGCGACGTCCTCATGATCCCCACCCAGGGGGCCTACACCTACAGCCTTCGGCAGCATTTCATCAAACCCCTTCCCAACATTGTCTCCCTGTGAAACGTACCCTAATTCAAAACCCCGGAATGGTTAAGCGCTAAAAATTGTAGGCGGTTTCCTCGTGTTCCGACAAATCCAGGCCGCTGATTTCATCCCTCTCGGAGACCCGCAATCCAAAGAGTTTGTCAATGATCTTAAGGAGGATATAGCTCATCCCGAAGGCATACACGATAGTTACCAGCACCGCAAAGGCCTGGATTGCCAACTGAGATGGATTTCCGTAGACAAGGCCGTCGGCGCCGCCGGGATTGATGGCCATGCTGGCGAAAAGTCCCGCGGCAAGAAGCCCGATAACGCCGCCAACCCCATGAATGCCCACCACATCCAGGCTGTCGTCATACTTGAACCGGTTCTTGGCCAATACCCCGAAATAGCAACCAACCCCTGCCAATAGACCAATCAGTGCGGCCCAAAGAGGGCCCACGAACCCCGCTGCCGGCGTGATGGTGGCAAGGCCCGCAATGGCCCCGGAGGCAGCGCCCAGGGTGGTGGCCTTGCCCGTCACTTTCCATTCCATGGCAATCCAGGCAAGGGCGCCTGTAGTCCCGGCTATATGGGTGGCCACAAAGGCGCTCCCCGCCAGTGCGCCGGCGGAAAGGGCGCTTCCCGCATTGAAACCGAACCAACCGAACCAGAGGATTCCGGCCCCTAAAAGCGTCATAGGGAGGTTGTGGGGTTTCAGGTTTTCCGTCCCGTAGCCTTTCCGCCTGCCCAGGATCATGGCCGCGGCCAGGGCGGCCGCTCCCGAACCCACATGGACCGCGACGCCGCCGGCAAAGTCCAGGACGCCCAGCCTGCCCAGCCAACCGCCATTCCCCCAGATCCAGTGCGCCAGCGGGTTATAAACAAAGGTGGCCCAGAGCAGACTGAAAAGAAGAAACGGCCCGAATCGCATCCTTTCCGCAAAGGCGCCCGTGATCAGGGCAGGCGTTATCACCGCGAACATGCATTGATAAATCATGAAGACCTGGTGTGGTATGGTTGGGGCGTAGACGGGGTGCGGCGTCATACCGACACCGCAAAGGCCGAACCATTCCAGGCCCCCGATAAGCCCCCACTTATCAGGCCCGAAGGCCATGCTGTAGCCCCACAAAATCCATTCAACGGTGATAAGAGCGATAATGATGAAACTCTGCATAATGGTGCCCAACACATTCTTGGTGCGCACCATCCCGCCATAAAAGAGTGCCAGACCAGGCGTCATAAGCAAAACAAGAGCCGCGGAAACCAATACAAAAGCGATGTCTCCTTTATCCATACCATCTCCCCCGGAATTGAGTTTTTGGGTGCGGATTTGCAAGAATCGTGCTGTTTTAATTTATAACATGAATTCAATTTGTTACAAAACTGCATAGAACGATAGCACGAAAAATCCTACATCATCGTAGGTTAATGCCGTAATTATGTACGAAATTGTTGGATTCAAGACTTGTTCAAATAGGTCAGATAGGGGATAACGGCTTCGTTCTTGTTCTTGGAAGTCCCGTCATAGGTGATGGACACAATGGGCACTCCGGTTTTCTTCTCTATCTCTTTCGCCATGGCCTCGGTGACAAGCGAAGGGCAACAGAACGCGGGGCTTGTTTGAACAAAGAGCGAAACATCCGGGTAGTGCTTTTTCGTATAGAATATTTTCAGCAGATTGTCCATGGACTCGCCCGTGTGCTCCAATCGCACATGGTATTCGGAAAGTATCTTTTCAGGGCTTTCATCGTAAGGCGGCGACGGATTTTCCAGAATTTTTCCAAAATACCTGAGATATCCTTTCTCCAGGCGGGTTACGGTGGACAACAAGGCCTTTGAAGACAGGATATCCAGATAGTTGCCCTCATAAAACCACTTCTTGAGATAGGCCCTGGCGATCATCTGAACATACGCGCTGTATGGGGTCACCAACACTTCCCCGTTGTGCTTTTCGATAAAGCGCATGAGCCCCTGGTTCATCACATCGTTGTCCCGTGCGTACAAATCCCCGAAGATAGCCACTTTCGGCTTGCGTTCGTGGGTCATCTCGATGGTTTCAAAAGAAGAGATCACCCGGGCTAAGGCCTCTTCTTTCGATCTTTTTCCGAGGAAGGCATCGATCAAGATCGTCACACTTTCTTCGAGAACCTTGTCCGTTGCGCCCTTCTTCATTTCATACGGCCTGATGCGGCAACCGATCTTCCGGACAAAGCCGCCAAACATATAGGCAAAATAGGTATTGATGGACAGTTTCAAGGAAATGTCCATAAACGACATGCTCCCCGCGTACACCCCAGCCTTCTCCATCCCTTTTCCATAGGAGTAAAGGAGTCTTTTCAGGTGGTGAGGAAAAAGCCCGATATTGCATGCTATCTGTGAGGAGGCCATCCACAGCAGGGTTTTTTCAGGTGCAAGATCATGGTTCCTGACGTATTCCACAAATTCCTGGGCAATGATGTTCAGGGGGATGCACTGCCCCGTATTGTAACGCAAACTCTTCTGAATCGTTGTCTGAGATTCCTCCATCAACCTGGCATCGATCCCCTCTCTTTGAAGGTTTGCCACCAGAAATTTCATGGTGATATCGTCCCAGTTTGGAATGATCAGCGTCTTGTCAAAAAGATGTTTCTCTCTTTTCGGAATAAGGGCCGGTGAGTAAACAGGGATCTTTTCAGACCTGACTTCAAACTTTTTTTCATTCTGAACGGCATGGTGATTTTGAAAAGATCGAATGGCGGCCTCAATCCTTGTCTCATACCCCACATTAGAGGCATGTTCATCCAATTGAAGGATGAGATAGGGTTTGTCATGGGCTTCCATAATTTTCTTGAAATAGTCCATGACAAAGGCATCCGGCGTGCACCTGAATGAAGTTACCATCACCGGGTAGGCCCGTTCCGATTGCGCCACCACCCGGGCCGCCATGAGGATCTCAGAGGCGTAATGCCAGTGGATCTCATTCAGAAGATTTTTGATGGGCGCCATGTCCTCCATGGAGTAAGAGAGCATATCCTGGAAGTAAACCCGAATACCAAGAGACGCGAAAATATCGGGGATGCCTTTATTCATATTTCTGGAAAGCGCGGTGTAGGGTCTTCCGAGAAGCACCGCGTGGATGCCCTTTTGCTCCTGCAATTCCTTTCGATACATCTCCTTGCATTGTGACAGACACGATTGTCGGTACTCACGGGCCGTGTCATAGGCCTTGGATACCTCAAGAAAACCGATAGGCAATTTTGTAATGGTTTTCAACATGGAATACAGTTCGATTTTGGTGCGAAACGGGCCGTAAAGAGAGTCGATCAAGGGGGATAAAATCTTTTTCCCGTCTTTTCCTATCCCTGCCGCGGATAGGAGGGATGGTGCATACTGCGTGTAATAACAATACTGTCGCCTCACTCCCTTGTCGGAAGATTTTTTCTCCAAATAAAAGGGGAGAAAAACAGCATCCGATCGAGCCATCAGATAGTTGACATGACCATGCAGAGCTGCCATGGGGGCGCAGAATTCAGCTTCCGCGATCTGTTTCCCTTCCTTCAATGCCTCGGCATAGTCTTCACTGGTGACGGTTTTGATGGAAAGCGCATCAAAAAATGTCCGCCAAAAGGGAAGATCCTCAAACAGATGGAGCGCCGCGGGAAGGCCAATGGTAATATTCTGAGAGTGATCTTGAACGGTTTTCAGGGACAAGACCTTTTTTCTCTCTTTGAGGAGATCGAAGCCGGAGAGATTTTTGTTCACATGCTGTTTGATATCATATTCCCTGCCGCACAGGAAACCGTAAGCAACTTTTTCCTCTCCCACATGGGCCACCGTTATTTTGCAGTGGTTCGTGCACAGTTCACAGACTTCAGACGTTACATGGATCTCCTTTTTATAAAGGGAAATGCCCCGAAATCGGGTTTTCCCAATCCCCTCATCCGATCCCACGCCCTGATTTACCCCAACGCTTTGATCCACCCTAATGCCTTGAACTACTCCAATGCCTTGATCTAAAAGCGTCAACGCGGCGCCCAATGCCCCGGTTAAATGGCAATATTTAGAGACATGTATCGGCTTTTGAAGCCGTTGTTCAAAGGCGGCCACAAGGGCCTTGTTCTTTGCGGTTGCACCCTGAAAGAAGATAGTATTCCCGATGCTGCCCATGGTGGCCACCTTTGTAAGGTAGTTTTCCCGGATGGCATGGAGCACGGAGGCAAGCACCTCATCCACGGCATACCCTTCCGAGAGATAGTGGTTCATATCCCTTTCCATGAAAACCGTGCATCTGTCGCTGACAATGGGGGATTTCCGCCCCTCGGTTCTCGACGAATACTCCGTCAGCGGGCAGTCCAGCTTCCGGGCCTGCTCCTCGATGAAGCTCCCGGTTCCCGCGGCGCACACGTTATTCATGATGGAGAAGGTAACCCGGCCGTTTTTCAAGGTGGTGAATTTGGAATCCTGACCGCCGATCTCAATAATCGTGTCCACATCCGGATCGATCTCGCAGGCAGCCCGGGCGTGGGCCGTAATTTCGTCGATAATGATATCCGCCCCGATGATTTTTCCCGCGAATTTCCTCCCCGAACCGGTAGTTGCGGCGCCCGCGATCCGCAACT
>JBBSAR010000023.1:0-20064 GCA_038252125.1 Desulfatiglandales bacterium | reverse complement strand
TGAGCGGTGGCATCCTGCATGGCCACCCGATCCGGCGTGAGACGTATGCCGTCTTTCCCCGGCGCCTTCCTTTCTCTGGATGTCCCGAATTCTTCATGGAGGAAAAGAATTTTCTCGCTGTAGCTCAAACCTCTGCCAAGAAGTTCTCGTTTCTCGGAAAACATTTTCCGTGCTCTTGCTTCATCGAATCTATTTTGCATCTCTTTCTCCGTTTCCTATCCCATTCAAATTGTCTGGCAGCGAAATACAGACTCAGGAAGGCATTTCGTGCCGGTGTTTTTGAATAAGATACTCCGTTTCTTCTTGGACTGATTCCTGTTAACTGATAAGATAATGGATAGGAATTCATGGTACAAGGAGAAAAATGCCGATGACACCGTTCGATACGATCAAAAAAAGAGAGGAAAACATCATTCAGTGGAACGCGTCCGATAAACCGGAGGTTCCTGATAAACCAATCATTCCCTTTATTGAAGGAGACGGAATCGGACCCGACATCTGGTACGCAACGAAAATGGTATTGGATGCGGCTGTTGCAGTCTCCTACGAAGGGCGGAAAGAAATCCTTTGGAAAGCGCTTTTGGCAGGAGAAAAGGCATCCCGACAACACAGCTCAGGGAACCACCTGCCCCGGGAAACCCTGGATGCCATAAAACACTTCGGAATAGCCATAAAAGGTCCTTTGACAACGCCGGTCGGGGGTGGTTTTCGTTCCCTCAACGTGGCTCTTCGCCAGGAACTCGATCTGTACGCCTGTGTAAGACCGGTCCGCCATCTCCCCAACGTCCCTTCCCCCATGGTTCATCCCGAGCGTGTGAATATCGTCATTTTTCGAGAAAACACGGAAGATGTTTATGCAGGGCTGGAATGGGAAGCGGAATCTCCGGAGGCGAGGGAAATCATCGCCTGTCTGAATCCCCTTGCGGAAGCCTCGGGAAACCAACCCATACCCCTCCAAAGCGCCATCGGAATAAAGCCCATGAGCCGGAAAAACACCCGGCGCCTCGTGGCCATGGCCATCCGTTATGCTATTGAAGAGGGCCGGGAAAGCGTAACGCTGGTGCACAAGGGCAATATCATGAAATTTACGGAGGGAGCATTTCGAGACTGGGGTTACCAGGTGGCAAAAGAAGAGTTTCCCGATGCAACCCTTACGGAACAGGAACTGCACGATCACTGCCAGGGACAAAGGCCAGACAAACGGATCATCATCAAAGATCGGATTGCCGATGCCATGTTCCAGCAGCTCCTGCTTCGCCCGCAGGAATACGATGTGATCGCCACACCGAATTTGAATGGCGATTATCTGTCCGACGCCGCGGCAGCGCAGGTGGGGGGGCTTGGAATGGCGCCGGGAGCAAATATTGGTGACCGCTGCGCCCTGTTTGAAGCAACACACGGCACGGCGCCAAAATATGCGGGGCTTGACAAAGTAAACCCGGGGTCGCTTATCCTTTCAGGCGTCATGATGCTGCAGTTTATGGGCTGGACCGAAGCGGCTGAAAGGATCCTGTCCGCCCTCACGGACTGCATAGCACAGGGAACCGTCACCTACGATCTAGCCCGGCAGATGAAAGGCGCGAAAGAGCTGTCCTGCTCCCAATTCGGAAAAGCCATAGCCGAACGGATACGCACTCTGTAAAAATCACGGATTGGCCTAACAACCGTGATTTACCGTCATCTATCTCTCGCCAATGGGAACATAATCTCTCTGCCTTGGTCCCGTATATATCTGGCGAGGACGATTGACTCTCCATTTGGGATCATCCACGCCTTCCTGCCACTGACTGATCCAGCCTGGGAGGCGACCGATGGCGAACATGACCGTAAACATGTTCAGGGGGATGCCGATAGCCCTCAGGAAGATACCGGTATAGAAATCGACGTTTGGATAGAGGTGGTGGTCAATGAAGTAAGGATCCTTCAAGGCCACCTCTTCCAGTTTCTTGGCGATGGACATGAGAGGGTCGTCCAACTTGAGCTTTTTCAGGATATTGTTGCACGTCTTTTCCATGATGCGGCCCCTTGGATCGTAGGTCTTATACACCCTGTGACCGAAACCCATGAGGCGGAAGGGATCCTTTTTATCTTTTGCCCGCGCAATGAATGGAGCGGGGTCGCCTCCATTGTCATGGATCTGCTGAAGCATTTCCACCACAGCCTGATTGGCGCCTCCGTGCAAAGGCCCCCAAAGGGCTGATATCCCCGCTGAGATGGACGCGTAAAGATTGACCCTGGCACTTCCAACCAACCGAACCGCGGAGGTTGAACAGTTCTGTTCGTGATCCGCATGGAGGATCCAGAAGACATTAAGCCCCTGCACCACCTCCTCATCAATCCTGTAGGGGCGCACAGGAGAGTCAAACATCATATTGAGAAAATTAGCGCCGTACGACAGATCATGCCTTGGATAAACCAGCTTATGTCCCATGGAAATCCTGTAGGACATGGCAGCCAGGGTTCTCACCTTGGAAAGGAGTCTGGCCACGGTGATGTTGATCTCTTCTTCATGACTTCGCTGAGGAATGGCGGGATAAAAAGCTCTTAGGGCATTGATCATGGATGACAGTATCCCCATGGGATGGGCGCCCCTTGGATATTTCTCAAAAAAGGCCCGCATATCCTCATGAACCATGGAATGGTCATTCAACATGATGGAAAAATCGTTCAGTTCCTTCCTGCTGGGCAGCTTGTTGTTAATCAGCAGATAAGCGGTCTCTCTGAAACTCGAGTGTTCCGCCATTTGTTCCACGGGTATTCCCCTGTATCGAAGAATTCCTCTCTCGCCATCCATGAAGGTAATGCTGCTCTGGCAACTGCCGGTATTTGCATACCCGGAATCCAGGGTAATCAATCCGGTATCCTGACGAAGCCGGGTAATATCGATCGCCTTTTCCCCTTCCGATCCTATTACGATAGGCAGTTCATAGGTTTTTCCATCTACGATCAGCTGTGCGGTTTGTTTCATACATTCCTCTTGGTGTGCAATATTTTCTTAAAAAAGCTGAAATTCAAACACGATTTTGGATATATTCTATAATCTCTCCCGTTGTGGTTCCAGGCCCGAAAATTTCGGCAATACCGGCCTTCTTCAGGCCGGGAATATCCTCGTCAGGAATAATGCCGCCCCCTAAGACAAGCATGTCCTCCACGTCCCTCTCTTTCAAAAGCTCCATCACCTTGGGAAAAAGGTAGTCATGGGCGCCGGACAGGATGCTCATGGCAATAACGTCCACATCTTCCTGGATAGCCGCTTCCACAATCTGTATGGGAGTCTGCCTCAGACCGGTGTACACCACTTCCATCCCCGCATCCATGAGGGCTGAAGCCACCACCTTGATGCCCCTGTCGTGGCCGTCAAGCCCTGGTTTTGCAGCGAGCACCCTTATCTTTTTCTTCTTCTCCATCTCCGCATATCTCCTTGCCCTGGTTTATTGGAAGGTTTCGTGGTTCGTATCTTATTAACCCAGTGTATTGATCTGCTGATATTCTCCAAATACCTCCCTCAAAACATCACAGATCTCACCAAGAGTGGAATATTCCTTTACCGCTTCAAATATGAGGGGCATCAGGTTGTCTTTGCCTTTGGCGCCTTCTTTTAGTTTGGCCAGTGCACGGTCCACTTTTTCATTATCCCTTTCCGATCTGAGTTGATTCAACGATGCGATCTGTTCTTCTCTTACGGCAGGGTCTACCCTCAGGAGATTGGTCGGCTTTTCCTCCTGAACCCGAAATCGGTTCAGTCCGACCACCACGCGTTCCTCTTTTTCTATCTCGCGCTGATATTGGTACGCGCTGTCTTGAATTTCTCTTTGGATAAAACCTTTCTCCACCGCTTCCACGGCGCCGCCCATCTTGTCAATTTTCCGGATGTATTCCCATGCCCGCTCGTATATTTCTTTTGTGAGGCTTTCCACGTAGTAAGAACCGGCCAGGGGATCCACCGTATCGGTAACCCCCGTCTCATAGGCGATGAGCTGCTGCGTTCGCAAAGCCGTCTCCACTGCCGCCTCAGAGGGAAGGCAGAGGGCTTCGTCCATGGAGTTTGTGTGCAGGGACTGCGTCCCCCCCAAGACCGCGGAGAGCGCCTGAAATGCCACGCGTACGATATTGTTTTTGGGCTGCTGCGCGGTGAGGGTGCATCCGGCCGTCTGGGTATGGAAACGGATCATCATGGATTTGGGATCTTTCGCTCCGAACCGATCCTTCATAATGTTCGCCCATAATCGTCGAGCAGCACGGTATTTGGAAATTTCTTCCAGAAAATCCAGATGGGCATTAAAGAAAAAAGAGAGTCGCGGCCCGAAAGCATCCACATCCAGGCCGGCCTCAAGCGCCGCCTTCACGTACGCCATGCCGTTTGCCAGAGTAAACGCCACCTCCTGGACCGCGGTGGAACCCGCCTCCCGGATATGATATCCGCTGATGCTGATAGTATTCCAGAGAGGAACCTTTTCCGCACAGAAAGAAAAAATATCGGTGATGATTCTCATGGAAGGTTTGGGCGGAAAGATATACGTCCCTCTCGAAGAATACTCTTTGAGGATATCATTTTGGATCGTGCCTCGAAGCTTGTCGACCGAAACTCCCTGCTTTTCGCCAACAGCCATGTACATGGCAAGCAAGACCGCGGCCGGCGCATTGATGGTCATGGAGGTGCTAACCTTGTCGAGGGGAATTTGATTAAAAAGGATTTCCATATCCCTTAAAGAATCGATCGCCACTCCTACCTTCCCCACCTCTCCGATGGCCATTTCATTGTCGGAATCGTAACCGATCTGCGTGGGGAGATCAAAAGCCACGGACAATCCGGTCTGGCCCTGATCCAGCAAGAATCGATATCGCAAATTGGACTCTTTTGCCGTTGCAAAACCTGCATATTGGCGCATAGTCCAGTAACGGCCCCTGTACATGGTTGGCTGAACCCCTCTTGTATAGGGGTATTCCGCAGGAAATCCAACTTCTTCCAGGTAATCAACGCCCTCCAGATCAAGGGGAGAATAGATGCGATGGATAGGGATGCCGGAAGTATTTACAAATTCAGGCTTTCTCTCGGGGTGCTTGGACACCTGCCCTTCAATCTTTTTCGACCACTCCGCAAAAGCTTGGTGCAAAACCTCGTGAACCTCTTTTTCAGACATAACGTCCTCCTGACAGGATTTGTACTTGCTGTGGAAGCCAACCTCTTTTCCGCCGGTTTTTCCATTCCATTTTTATGTATCTGACCTCCGGCTATCCAGGCAAAATTCTTTATCGTAACTTTGTAAATTATTTCAATACCGCCAAACATGTCAAACAATTTCTTGTGAACAGAATTTACTCCTTGACAAAGTTTTGTAGCCATATTATAGCTACCATCGCTTTTTCGAATAATATAGAGATTATATATTCGTTTATATATCGCAATAATATCAAAATTTTTCTGGGGTTATTTTCATCATGACAATGAACGAAATCATGGATTTGTTATACGGAACCCTGCAAACGACCGGTGTGGCCCATTTCCAGTGGAACATCGTCATCATGTGGGGCGTGGGCTGCCTGTTCATTTATCTTGCTATTGTTAAAAAATTTGAACCACTCCTTTTGCTCCCGATCGGTTTTGGCATTTTCATTGTCAACTTCCCCCTCGTACCCCTTATGGGTTTTTCCGACGGCCATGCACAACTTCTCATGGTCTTTTATAAATACGGGCTGCAATGGGAAGTGATCCCCTGCGTCATCTTTCTGGGCCTTGGCGCCATGACCGACTTCGGGCCTCTCATTGCCAACCCCAAGACATTACTCGTCGGCGCCGGCGCGCAGCTTGGCGTCTTTGTGACTTTCACGGGTACGGTCCTGGTAGGCTTCACGTTGAAAGAAGCCGCATCCGTCAGTATTATCGGCGGGGCTGACGGTCCGACAACCATCTACCTCACCCAGCACCTGGCCCCTCAATTGTTGGGCCCCAATGCACTGGCGGCCTACTCTTACATGGCCATGGTTCCCCTCATCCAGCCACCGATCATCCGGATGATGACAAACATGAAAGAACGAAAGATTCGGATGCGTCAGCTCCGACCCGTTTCCAGACAGGAAAAGATCCTTTTTCCTCTGATAACTTCAGGCATCATCGCCCTTCTCGTACCTTCGGTTATCCCTTTGATCGGTATGTTCATGCTGGGGAACCTCATGAAGGAAAGCGGCGTGGTCGGCAGGTTGACCGAGTCCGCGCAAGGACCGCTCATGAACATCGTAACCATCTTCTTAGGCGTATCGGTGGGAGCAACCATGCAGGCGGACAATTTCTTGAGCTGGAAACCTCTTTTTATATTCAGCCTTGGACTCATTGATTTTGCCGTGTGTACGGTTGGGGGCGTCTTAACGGTCAAAATCATGAATCTTTTCCTGAAAGAAAAGATGAATCCCATTATCGGCGCGGCGGGAGTCTCCGCCGTTCCCATGGCGGCAAGGGTTTCTCAAATGGAAGGTCTCAAGTATGATAGGACAAACCATCTGCTCATGCATGCCGTAGGCCCGAACCTTGCCGGCGTTATTGGTTCCGCGGCGGCCGCCGGAATGTTCATTGCGATGTTTGATTAGAATCACAATAATAGAAAACTTCATCGTATTCCTATTCAAAAGGGTTGATCATGAAAACATTTGCTTCTATATGTGTGGGCCTGATGCTGCTTCTTCCCGGATTTGTAAGCGCGGACGATTTCCTCGGTGCGCCCATCATCCCGAACGGAAAAGAAATTAACAAGACGGATATCCGACTGGAGGTCGTCGTTCCGCTATCCCATGAAGAGGTCGTTTCCTATTACAAGAAAGCGTTGAAAGATTTTGAGAACATCAAATATAGAAACTGGCCCGATGCCACCTATATCGAGGATGACAGCAATATGGCCTGGCATTCCATCACGATTTCCAAGAACGAAAAGAATGGCACGCACATAACCATACTGAAGGATAACTGGACGTGGATTATCGGTACCCTGGTTCTTCGGTTTATCGGCGTTTTTATCGTCCTCATGCTTGTCTATACAGGAATGATCGTTTCCGGAAAAATTATAACCGGTTTCGTAAGGAGGGCCGAATTGAAGAAAGCAACCGCGTAAAGCAAAAGCAAAGATTGAATGGTGCAAAACAGAAGAGCCTGCTCCCATGCGCAAAAGCATGGGCAGGCTCTTTATTTTTTTGGATTTATTGGGAATCGCCTCAACTAAAGCACGGCGAAACCGTTCATGATCGGCGGTGTAGTCTGCGAGGAAACATCAAAGAGGGATATTGCCATGCTTTCTTTCCGGTATGCTGTCTTTTTTGTTCTTGAGCATCATCAGGGCCTTTATCAACCGCGGTCTGGTATTTTCAGGGAAGATGATCTGGTCGATATAGCCTAACTCGGCCGCCTTGAAAGGACTGGCAAAATTGCTCCTGTACTCTTCCACCAATCGTTCTCGTGTTGCCTTCGGGTCTTCAGCTCTTTCAATCTCTTTTCGAAAAATGATATTCACTGCCCCCTCAGGTCCCATAACGGCAATCTCGGCCGTGGGATAGGCGTAATTGATATCTCCTCCATGATGCTTGCTGGACATGACATCGTAGGCGCCTCCGTACGCCTTGCGCGTCACTACCGTAATCTTTGGAACGGTTGCTTCACAATATGCGTAAATGATCTTGGCGCCATGCTTGATAATTCCTCCATACTCCTGATTCACCCCGGGAAGAAATCCCGGCACATCCACAAAAGTAACAAGGGGGATATTGAAGCAATCGCACGTGCGAACAAATCTGGAACATTTCATGGAGGCGTTAATATCCAGACATCCGGCAAGAAACTTGGGCTGGTTCGCAACGATCCCCACGGCAATACCGTTCAGACGTCCAAAACCGATAACCATATTCGTTGCATAATGTTTCTGAATCTCCAGGAACTGCTTATCGTCAAGGACCGTGTGAATGATGTCCCGTATGTCATAAGGGATTCTCGGATTGGTCGGCACAATTTTATTGAGAGATTTGTCCTTGCGGTCAGGATCGTCGGTACAGGGTACGGAGGGTGTTGTTTCCCTGAAGTTCTGGGGGAGAAACTGGAGGATCTCTTTCACCCTGTCAAGAGCATCCTGATCGGTCTCTTCGGCAAAATGGGCCACCCCGCTTTTCGTATTATGGGTAAGCGCCCCTCCAAGCTCTTCAGCGCTCACTTCCTCGGAGGTAACCGCTTTGATTACTTGGGGGCCGGTGATAAACATATTGCTTGTCTTCTTCACCATGATGGTGAAATCCGTTATGGCGGGGGAATAAACGGCGCCTCCTGCACAAGGTCCCATGATTACCGATATCTGCGGAACAACCCCTGAAGACCAGACATTCCTCTTGAAAATTTCTCCATAACTTCCAAGGCTGACAACCCCCTCTTGTATCCTTGCCCCTCCCGAGTCATTCAGCCCGATAACCGGCGATCCATTCTTTAAGGCGAGGTCCATAATCTTGCAAACTTTTTCGCCGAACGGCCCGCTCAAAGAGCCGCCAAATACGGTAAAATCCTGGGAAAAGATGAAGACCTGTCTCCCGTTGACAGTACCATACCCGGTTACCACGCCATCTCCAGGGATCTTCTTCTTGCCCATTCCGAAGTCAGTGCATCGGTGGACAACAAATTTATCCACCTCCTCAAAGCTGCCTTTGTCGAGGAGATAATGAATCCTCTCCCTGGCGGTCATCTTGCCTTTGGCATGCTGCTGGTCGATTCTTTTCTGGCCACCTCCCAGCTCTGCTTCCTGATTTCTTCTCTCCAACTCCCTGATCTTGTCTTCAATGTCCATACAGGGCCTCCTAAGACTCACCTCCTATCGGAATAAATCAACAGACGATTTGCACAGAGGATTTGTCTCCTTGAAGAGCAGCGAGAAAAAATGCATCAAACCACAATCGTTTTTCCTTCGATTGCATTCCTCTGAAAAGAAGCAGGTGATCATGCATTTTTTCCACTGCCCGGAGAACAGAATTAAAAGAATGCGCCTTACTCAAGAACTATCAGGACGCCTTCCGCTTCGACCGTATCACCAACGCTGCATTTGACCTCTTTTACCGTGCCTGAAGCCTCGGCAACGATGGGAAGTTCCATCTTCATTGCTTCCAGAACGATCACTTCGTCACCTTCGTTCACAGCATCCCCAACTTTCACCTTTACATTAAAAACTTTTCCCCCCATAGGGGCAATAATATCACTCACTTTCAGTACCTCCTTGATAAAAAAGTTAGTTCCTTCCTTTTTTTACGGGATCACCCATCTTTTCGGGTTTTCGAGAAATCCGAAAAATTGCCGGAAGATTCTGCCCGGAAACCCCATGAATTCATGAACGGACAGCAGCTTTAAATAAAATCATCATATATCATTTAATTCATACGGGTTGTCAAGAACAATATCAGCGAATTAACCATGAAGGGCACACAGAATTCTTGACAGAAACTCCCAAACCATTTATTCTCTGATAACCATTTATTTCAATTGTGAAAAATCCGTAAACATCTTGCATTCATCCTCTGCGCACTGGAGGGCATATCAGGAGGCTCCGGGCCCAAATGCCGATTTATACGTGGGTTGCAAAAACAAAAAAAGGGCGAACAATCAAAGGCGAACTAGATGCCGCGGATGACAAGATGGCGCGCTTTCAGCTCAAAAGGCGCAATCTGACCATCAAAAAACTGAAGCCCAAGCCAAAAGACCTCTTCGCCAACGTCTCTTTCATGCAACCCAAAATATCCAGCAAGGATATTGTCATATTTACCAGACAGTTTTCCACCATGATCGATGCCGGTCTCCCCATTGTACAAGGATTGACCATCCTTGCGGAACAATCCGAAAACAAAACCTTTAAAGCGGTTCTTAAAGAAATTGTCAGTGATGTTGAAGGGGGGCTCAGCCTGGCGGAGGCCATGGAAAAACACCCCAAAGTCTTTGACAAACTCTTCGTTCACCTGGTTGCCGCGGGCGAGGTAGGGGGTATTTTAGACGTCATTCTCCAGCGTCTGGCGGCCTATATTGAAAAAACACAGAGGTTGAAATCGCAGATCAAGGGCGCCATGACTTACCCGGCGGTCGTAGTCGCGGTAGCCATCATCGTCATTTCCATAATACTCATTTTTGTGATTCCCGTTTTCGAAGAAATGTTTGCGGATTTTGGATCCGCACTGCCGTTGCCGACGCAGATAGTCGTAAACATGAGCCGCTTTATAAAAGGCAATATTCTTTATATTGTGGCTGCTTTTATCGCTCTAGGTTTTCTTTTCAAGACCTATAGAAAATCCAAATCCGGAAGAAAAACGACAGATGCTCTGGCGCTGAAACTGCCGGTTTTCGGCATCCTTCTAAAAAAGGTGGCGGTTGCGCGTTTCACGAGGACGCTGGGAACTATGATCAGCAGTGGGGTGCCGATTATTTCGGCCATGGAAATCGTCGCCAAGACTTCGGGGAATGTAATCCTGGAAGAAATCATCATGGAAGTCCGGTCCAGTATCGCTGAAGGCCAGACCATTGCCGAGCCCTTATCGGAAAATGATATTTTCCCGCGAATGGTGATTCAGATGATCTCGGTGGGAGAGGCAACAGGGGCTCTTGACACCATGCTCTCAAAAATTGCGGATTTCTACGAGGACGAGGTGGATGCCGCGGTGGATGCTCTGACCTCCATGCTGGAACCGCTGCTGATGGTTTTTCTTGGCGGCGCCATCGGTGGGCTTGTCATTGCCATGTACCTTCCCATTTTCAAAATGGCCGCGGCCCTTGGATAATTCAGCTGCTATAATCGGCTCTGATCACTACAGCTTCCGTCTAATGCTCTTTGAACGGCTCAGGGTTCTGATGTTTTTCAGAGTCCTGTTCGTATCGCTCATCCTGGGAACCTCCCTTCTCATACACGTCAGGGAATTGCCGAACCTTCAGTCTGATATCAATGTCTCTTATTATATCCTTTTAGCGTCGGTATATTTCATCAGCATCATATATGCTTACCTGTTAAAGCGATTACAGAATCTCTCTCTCCTCGCCTACGCACAACTCTTGCTGGACACGGTCTTCATCACCGTTCTCATCTATATATCAGGGGGAATTGAAAGCATATTCTCCTTTCTTTATGTACTTTCCATCATCACTGGAAGCATCCTTCTCAATAAGAAAGGGGGATTGCTCACGGCTTCCAGCAGCAGCATCCTATACGGCCTGGTCATTGATCTACAGTATTATGGCGTCATTAACCCCCTCGGAAGTAAAATGTTCCAGCCCGAACTCCCCAACAGCGCCTACCACTTCTTCACCGTATTAATTAATATCGGGGGATTTTTTCTCGCTGGCTACCTGAGTGGTCTTTTAGCGGAACAGGTAAATAAGAGCCGGATTGAACTGCAAACAACAAAGGAGGATCTCGGTCAGCTGGAGGTGTTGCAGAAGAGCATTATCGACAGCGTGGCCTCCGGGCTTATTGTCCTTGACAACAATGACAACATCATTCTCTTTAATCCGGCGGCGGAGGAAATGTTTGAAAAAAAGGCCTATCTCACATTCGAACGTTCCGTGTATGAAATTCTCCCTTCAATGGGAACGTACTTTCGCAATTCCTCGCGGCAAATTGAACAGAGGATATCCGAAAACTCCAAGGTAACGGATCTTGATTTTTCCAGAGCCGATGGAAGCATAACCCATCTGAGGCTCTACATATCCTCACTCAAACATGTAACGGGCAGACCACAAGGCCGCATCCTTGTATTTCAGGATGTAACCCAAATCAAAAAGATAGAAGAGGAAAAGAAAAGGGTGGAAGATCTGGCCCTTGTGGGTGAACTGGCGGCAGGTATAGCCCATGAGATACGCAATCCCATGGCCTCCATAAGCGGATCCATTGAAATACTGAAAGACGAAATCATACCAAACGATCTCAACAACCGGCTGATAGACATTATTTACAGGGAAATTGAACGGCTCAACCGTCTGGTAAACGACTTTCTGCTGTTTGCAAGACCCGGCGAATTAAAGGTGAAAAGCATTTACATCAACAGTCTGATCATGGAATCTTTGGAACTCATCCAGAACAGCCGGCACTGGAACAAAGGCATCAAGATCTTTACAAAAACAGACCCGGATACAATCATTGAATCGGATCCGGATCAGATCAGGCAAGTATTATGGAATCTCTTTATTAATGCTTTAGACGCCATGGGGACCGGGGGCGAACTGCACATCGAAACCTCTCCTGCAACCCTGCCTTCGGAAAAGGAGGCGAAAGGGATCAGGATTGTCATTCGTGATACGGGCAGGGGATTTGATGAGGAAGGATTCGCTCATCTGTTCATTCCCTTTTTTACAACCAAGAAAACGGGATCAGGACTGGGTCTTGCCATTGTAAAACGAATTATGGACAGACTTCATGGAAAGATTTATGGGGGAAATCATCCGGAAGGGGGCGCTGAAATATCCATTTTGCTCCCTGTGAGCTTGAACGTCTCCGATTCCTGAATGCCGCGGCATCGTTTGGGCAAACCTCTCCGGCAAGAGCCGAAGAAGACACCGGTTCTTCCCATAACAAACCTATTCTTTATCCGATTATAATGGTGAAAAAAATCATGTCCATTGCGGATCAATACTGGTTTTCAAAAATCAGACGCCCGGGCCGTTACCTGGGAAATGAGATAAATGCCATAAACAAAGACCTTTCCAAAATAGAGGTGTCCGTCGCTCTGGTATTTCCGGATACTTATGAAATCGGCATGTCCCACCTGGGATTAAAGATCCTCTATGACCTGCTGAACAGAGAGCCTTGGATAGCATGTGAAAGGGTGTTTTCTCCCTGGATAGACATGGAAGAAGCCCTGAGGCGGGAGAAGATTCCTCTTGCCTCTCTGGAATCCGGCAGGCCCCTTTCAAATTTCGACATCGTTGGATTCAGCATTCAGCATGAGCTGTGTTACACAAATATACTGAACATCCTGGATCTCTCCGGGATACCTTTTTTGGCCGCGGAAAGAAACAGCGAGAATCCTCTCCTTATCGCCGGGGGACCCGCCTGTTTCAACCCCGAACCGGTTGCCGACTTTTTTGATTTGATAGTCATTGGAGACGGTGAGGCGACAGTGCTTGAGATATGCAGGACCGTGCGAAAATCCAAACAACAAAAGCCTTGCGACAAGAAAACCCTGCTCAGAGAAATGGTCCCCCTATCCGGCGTTTACATCCCTTCTTTTTTTCAAATAGCATATTCCGACAGCGGAGAAATCCGGTCCGTTGAATCCAGCCTGCGGGGGTATGACAGCGTCAGAAAGGCGCTTGTGCCCGATATCGATGCCTATCCCTACCCCGAGCGGCAAATTGTGCCCTTCACGGAACCCGCCCATGATCGGGTTTCCGTGGAAATCGCCCGCGGATGCACCAGGGGATGCCGGTTCTGTCAGGCAGGGATGATCTATCGACCGGTGCGGGAAAGAACACTGGCATCGATCCTCAAGAAGGCCGAAAACACCCTCCGTATGACAGGCTATGAGGACCTCTCTCTTCTGTCGCTGAGCTCCGGGGATTACAGCTGCATAGGGACATTGCTCAAAGAGCTTATGGACAGGTACTCGAGGGAAAAAGTCGCAGTAAGCCTTCCCTCCCTCCGAATGGATTCCCTCGATAAGCAAATGATGGAACAGATAAAGCGGGTTCGAAAGACAGGTTTTACCCTGGCGGTTGAAGCCGGCAGCGACCGGCTCAGGAGAATGATCAATAAAGGTCTCACACAGGAAGACATCCTCAAAACCGCTCAAAAAGTCTATGAATCGGGTTGGAAACTGATAAAACTCTACTTCATGATAGGGCTGCCCTTTGAACAGGATGAGGATATCGAGGCTATCATCCTTTTGGCCCGAAAAGTGGCGGGGTTGGCAGGCAAAAAACAGAAAAAGGCGGTGCTTAACGTGAGTATTTCCACCTTTGTGCCAAAATCTCACACGCCTTTCATGTGGGCGCCCCAGATATCATTGGCGGAAAGCCGCGGAAAAATCAAAATAATTCAGCAGGGCTTGCGCGGAGCAAGGATTAAGGTTAAATGGAATGACCCTCAATTAAGCTGGCTGGAAGGCGTTTTTTCAAGAGGAGACAGGAGACTCGCAAAGGCCATACGGGAAGCATGGAAACTTGGCGCACGGTTTGATGCCTGGGGGGAACAATTTCGGCTGGATCTTTGGGAAGAGGCCTTTTCCAGAACGGGAGTAGACCCTGCTTTTTATTTATGCCGGGAAAGAAGCTTTCAGGAAATCCTGCCATGGGACCACATTGATTCAGGCGTTGAAAAGAGATTTTTCAAGGAAGAGCTGAGGAGGGCAACCGAAGGGATATTAACGCCCGATTGCAGAAAAAACTGCCTGGAATGCGGCGTATGCGATCACAAGACCATTGATCCCATACTCCATAAAGAACCGAACTTGTCTTCGGCGCCCGAAAAACCTGTCGAATTCTCCTCCGCGCTAATGCAAAAATATCGGATTACTTTTAAAAAGACCGGCGCCCTCAGACATTTGGGGCATCTGGAAATTGTCCGGATGTTTATCAGGGCTTTCAGGAGGGCCGACCTCAAAATGCATTATTCCCAAGGCTTTCACCCAATGCCGAAAATTTCTTTCTATTCGGCCTTGCCGGTAGGTACTGCCAGTCTGGAAGAAGTGCTGGACATCGAACTGATGGGACAAGAAGATGTCGATGCCATACAGGAAAAACTAAACCGGCAGCTTCCGAAAGAAATGGCCGTTATCCGGACGGTAAAAATCTCTCCGTCTGAAACAAAACTACGGTTGAAAGAAAGTCGATTTCTCCTCTCCTCGTTCGGAATAACCTTTGAAAAAGATTTTGTGACCCGATTCCTGGAGTCGGAAAACTTTCCTGTTGTCAAAGTGGATAAAAATGGCGAGCAGGAAATAGATGCACGTTCGCTTGTGAGCTCCCTTTCACTTGTTTCCGACGACAAAATTGAGATGAGCATAAGAAACACGATGGGGAAAGGATTGAGACCGGTGGAAATCGTAAAAGCGATCTTCCACTTAAACGATGAAGACGTCTTTCGGATAGAGACGGTAAAGACGGGACAAGTCCTCGAATAGGGTTTCGGTAAAACAGCAGAGGAGGAAATATTTTCATGACAAGTGAGCTCATTATCAACGCCAGACCTTACGAAACCAGGGTGGCCCTGGTAGAAAACGGCCTGGTCGCGGAACTCCACATTGAGAGAGACGAGGGCCAGGAATTGATGGGCAACATCTACCGTGGAAAGGTTGCCAGGGTGCTTCCCGGCATGCAGGCGGCCTTCATCGATATCGGTCTTGACAGGAGTGCATTCCTCTATGTAGCTGATGTTTATAAGGATTTTTCAGACATTGAGAAATTGATGCTGGAAAGCTGTGCCGGAGATCAGTACGTCAAGGATGTTGATGACGCGCCCGGAGCCTATTATCAGGGTGGACATGCCTTTCATATCGAAGAACTTCTCAGCGAAGGCCAGAACATCATGGTGCAAGTGGCAAAGGAACCTCTGGGAAGAAAAGGGGCGAGGCTTACCTCGCATATCTCTCTTGCGGGCAGACACCTTGTCCTCATGCCTACCGTGGATCACATCGGGATCTCCCGAAGAATTGAGTCCAGGGAAGAAAATGAGCGTTTGAGGAAAATTATTCAGGAAATACGACCCGGCAATTTGGGTTTTATTGTGAGGACGGTAGGGGAAGACTGCAGCAGAGAAAAATTTGCGGCGGAAATGGATTTTCTACTGAAGCTCTGGGAAAATACCAAAGAAAAGATGAAAAGGGGAACAAATCCGAGTCTGCTGTATAAAGACCTCTCCATTTCGCTCAGAGCGGTCCGCGATCTTTTTACACGAGAGGTGGACAGGCTTGTCATTGATTCGGAACAGGCTTATGAAGACGTTATGGCGTTTATAGAGACTTTCGCACCCAAACTAAAGTATTCCGTGGAGCTTTATGAAGGAGCGGACCCCATTTTTGATGCCTTCGGAATAGAGATGGAGATAGCCAGGGCGCTTGGAAATAAAATCTGGCTTAAATCAGGCGGATATATCGTCATAGAACTTACGGAAGCCTTGACATCCATTGATGTCAATACAGGCAGTTATGTGGGGAAAAGAAACCTGGAAGAGACTATTTTAAAAACCAATCTTGAGGCTGTAAAAGAGATAGCCTATCAGTTGCGATTCAGAAATATCGGCGGAATCATCGTTATCGACTTTATCGACATGGAGAAAAGCCAGAATCGTCAGCGTATTTTCATGGCCCTCAAAGAAGCCATGAGCAAGGACAAGGCTAAGACCAACATCCTCCCCATGTCGGACTTGGGTCTGATTGAAATGACCCGTAAAAGGACAAGAGCAAGCTTGAACCGGCTTCTGACTGAAAATTGCAACTATTGTGACGGCCGGGGAACTCTCAAATCGGCAAAGACCATCTCCTATGAAATATTCAGGGAATTGGAAAGAGAATTTTCAGCACCGGAAGATGGCAGTATTTTTCTGACGGTCCATCCGGAAATCGAAAAGACCCTGAGAGAAGAAGAACAGAGAACCATCCTTGATCTGGAGAAAAGAACCGGAAAGCGTATCATTATTACGGGGAATAAAGCTTTCCATCTGGAGCAATACGAAATAAGCGTATGACGGGAAGAGACGCCTCTTCAACGCAATATCAAAACCATCAAAGCTTTCTGCGCTTTATACGCAGATTTGCCAGAGCAGCTTCAATATCGGTCTTTGAAAACACTTTGAGGCATTCCGTGCATTGAAATTTTTCTTCGAAAATTTTGTCGTATATCAGTTCATCAGAGAAGTTGACGCCGTGAAACCGTACACCGAAGTTATGAATAGGGACAAAATCTTTATTTGAACAGCTGTCGCAGACAAAATACTCCGTCACCTCAGACATCAGAATCTCCTTGAAAAACAGCTCGCAAAAAATGTAAAAAAAGCTGGAGCCACCGTGCGGAATCGAACCGCAGACATCCTCATTACGAGTGAGGTGCTCTACCAACTGAGCTACGGTGGCCCATGAACAATTTTTCGGCAATATAGTGTTTTTAACAAAAAGTGTCCATCTTTTTTTTGCTCTTATTTGAACATTGTTGGATGGTCGGAAAGAGCACCTCTACAAGGGGTAGATCGCTTTCTTATCACTTGCCGGGACAGAATTAACCATTTCAACAATCAGGAGTATTTCATGAAAAAGCCGAAAGACTATATTGTGTTCCCCCTCGATTTCAGCAATCAGCGCGAAGCCCTTTCCTACGTAGACCTCCTCAAGGATCATGTAGGAATATTTAAAGTGGGGCTGGAATTATTCATCGCTCAGGGGCCTGAAATCCTTAAAAAGATACACGACGTGACGGACGCAGGGATTTTTCTGGATCTCAAACTGCACGACATCCCGGCTACCGTCAAACGGGCCTTCCTGGCCGCAAGTGCCTACCAACCCCGCTTTGTCACGATTCATTGCGACGAAGGGAAAGAGGTGCTCAGGGATGTGGCCCAAAGCAATAAGGGAAACACCAAAATACTGGCGATCACCGTCCTCACGAGCCTGGACCAGGACAAGCTTGAAGCCCTTGGGTACAACAGGAAATACGCGGAGGATCTCTCGGCTCTCGTGCTCTTAAGGGCGCGCATGGCCATGGAGGCCGGATGTCATGGAATTGTATGTTCCGGTCATGAAGTGCGCATGGTGAAAAAGGAGGTCAGCCGGAATCTGATTGCCGTAACCCCGGGTATCCGACCAGCCTGGTCGATAGTCGATGGAGACGACCAGAAGAGGGTGGTTACCCCGGCACAGGCCATAAGGGCAGGCGCCGATTACATTGTCATCGGAAGACCGATCCGAGATGCCGCCGACCCACGGAAGGCCGCTGAAATGACGGCGGAGGAGATAAAATCAGCCCTTTGAAAGGCTGTCTTCGTTACCAAAAATAAGATTTCAAGATATTAATCGGACCAGCACCGCCCTTCCGTCAACTCAGCGATGACTACCCCTTTCGGGCTATTGCTATCAAATTCCTTTTTCAATTCGTACAGGGCATCGAATCCATCTTCAATGGTATTGTAATAAAAATCTTCCGCCAGGATTCTGAATGTTTCCGGATCCTGCTCCAACCTGCACGCTCTCATATACATTTCTATCAGATCGCCAAGCATGCCGTGAAAGCTGTGAAAAAACGCCAGGTCATCCAGCAGTCCGGGGTCCACGGGACATCTTTGAATTCCAAACAGCAGGAGCTCTTTCAGATAGATGTTTCCTTTTCTGAAATATTTCCTCAATAGTGGAAGATTGGGCTCCTCTGCATATTTTTCTTTCAGAAAGGCTTCCAGTATCCCTTCGGACGGAACGGCATTTCCTTCAAAAAATTTCACAAGGAGTCGCTGGTTCCTGTTTAAAGGCACGGCTTTTCCTTCCTGATCTTCTTCAGAATCGTAATCATCAAACCATCCAGAACCGATCTCTTGAGGTCTGGAACGATAATCCTCAGGAGGATATTCATTGAAAAGGTTCTGCGCCCTCTCAAACAGGATATCCTCTCTCAGTCTCCCGTATTCCTCAAATATCCGGTTCAGGTGCCCCCTGGTTTTATCTTCCTTCCCCATATTTCCTTCTCCCTGAAAATTCTTCCCTCCAGAAAGTCACCTAAATGCGATTCGACACCGTCCATCCGCGACAGACGTCTTCTCATCCGAAGCTTAAAACCCTTCTGTATACTCCTTACAGAATTTACTTATTATAAGACTTTTTCAAGTCAAGTGAAGCATAAAAATCTCGGCTTTTTCCTTATGTTTTCCTCCACAACCGGCCTTGGGGAAAAGCCATAACGACAACGGCCGTCCAGCTTTTCGTTGCCTTTGATGAATCGGTTGGGTATAATCCGTTGCCAAAATTTATCCCCTCGGGAAAATGCCAGGATTGAAAGTTAGATGCAAACAATAAAACGCATAAAGCATGGTTTCCTAACCGTTCTTTGGAAAACCGTTTCCTCCTATCCGTATGCTGTCATAGGCATCGGGATTCTTCTGGCTGTGGCATCCGCTTTGTGGGCTTTTTTCTTTCTACAACTTAACAGCAACCAGGACAATCTCGTTTCATCCAGTCTTCCTTTTCATAAAAGATATCTGGAACAAATCAAGAACTTCGGGGATCAGGAATATCTTTATGTGGTCATAAAGACCGGAGGCACTGAAGAAGGAAAAAAAAGGGCCATAGCCTTTGCGGAAAGCCTGAACAGCCGGCTTTCCGCTCATCCGAAATTGATCAGCGCCATTTACTACCGCCTTTCAGAAACAGAAATTGGCGACCATGCTCTCTATTTTACTTCACTGAACGAAGCAAAAAAACTCTCCGCCGCCATTATCTCTTTCGCCCCTTACCTCCACCGATGGTTCAGTAATGCCACCCTGGCCGGATTTTTTCAACTGATAAGTGAGCTCTTGACCCAAGGGGGCGGAAATTTGCAGGACATGGATCCTGCTATAATGAAAAAGGGCCTGGAAGCTATGGGAGAGCTTCTCAAAAACATGGACGAAATTCTGCGGAAAAACGGCCGATATCATCCGATAGACGAATTTTCCGAGTCCACGAAGCGCTATTTCTTCACATCTAATTCAAAACTTCTCATCATGCGCGTGCTCCCCGTCAAAGATTACGGAACCATGGATGTCATCGGCAAACCCCTCCAGATGGTTCGCCAGGCCATCCATGACACCAGAGCCGAATTCCCGTCCGTTACGGCAGGACTTACGGGAAGACCGGTCCTTCAGGCGGACGAAATGGAAACAACCAACAAAGACATGACCATGGCAGCCATTGTGGCCATTGTACTTATCGGCGTCCTTTTCATTTTCATTCTTCATGGATGGCTCAGACCCCTTCTTGTTCTGCTGTGCCTGTTGATAGCCATGGCCTGGAGCTTTGGTTTTGCCACGATTGCCGTTGGACATCTCAACCTGCTTTCCATTGTGTTTGCTTTGGTTCTCGTAGGCATTGGCGTGGATTTCGGCGTACACATTGTCATACGGT
>JBBSAR010000022.1:0-20269 GCA_038252125.1 Desulfatiglandales bacterium | reverse complement strand
TATCCTGGTCCATCTTTTTTTCTGATGGTCTTCGTCAGGTCGAGCCCATCCATTTCCGGCATCATCCAGTCGGTAATAATGACAGGAAAAAATCGCTTCTCAAAGATCTCAAGCGCCTCGCGTCCGTTCTTCGCGGTTACAACCTCATACCCCTCTTTGGTCAGTATCGCCTCGAGGAGTCTTCTCGATACCGGGTCATCTTCAGCTATGAGAACTGGAAAAGAAAGTTTCAATCGTCACCTCAGTAATCTTGAAATTCGATTGCCAAGCATATCAGAAACGCAACGCTTTGTTAACGAAAAGCTGTATCCTGTCAAAACAGGGGCAACGCGGATTAACGTGATATTTAGCCTGCCCTTAGGAAACCCGAAACCTGAAACCTGGACAAGGACTGTTGGAGAGCAAATTTGAGTATCGCGAAAATCCATAAAAAACAAAGGCGTATAGAATTTATTCACGGGTATTGGACCTTGGTTCGGGGCTCCAAAATCATCAGCCTCGGCGGTTGAAGATGATCATGCCTCCGAAGATAAACGCCATCCCAACCAGATGAAATGTTTCCAGCGATTCCCCCAAAAAAATAATGGCCATTGCCGTGGCAAACACAGGCGTCAGATTCATGAAAAGACCCGCTCTGTTTGCCCCGATCAGTTCAATCCCTTTATTCCAGCAGAAATAGGCAACGATCGAAGGGAAAAGAGCCACATACAAAATACTGAGAATCGCGGCATGCTCTATGGGAAAAGAACCGGTGTATAGGAGTTCCGCAACATAAAGCGGCAGAAGCATGAGGGTTCCGATTCCGAAAGTTACGGTAAGAAAACTCAGGGGATTTATTCCCGGCCGCTTCCGCAGTAGCGCCGAGTAAAGGGCATATGTAAGTACGGCCAGGAGCATCAGGATATCCCCTTCCGCGAAAGACATGGTGATTAGCGTGCTCCATTCCCCTTTCAGCGCAATGAGAACCGCCCCGACAATGCAGAGGATGACGCCAACCAGTTGGAGACCTTTGATAGTCTCTTTAAAAATGACCCGTGAAATCAGGATAATCATGGCAGGCATGATCGTCTGCATTAAGGACACATTAATAGCCGTAGTGGTGTGAGCTGCCCTGTAAAGCAAGGTGTTGAAACAGGCAATGCCGAAAAAAGAGAGGATGAGGATTATCTTCCACGATCGGACGATGGTTCCCCAATCCTTCTTCACTGTATGGCGAGTGAATGGAAAAAGAATGACGAAGGCGATACACCAGCGCCAGAAGGCAAAGCTCACCGGAGGAAGAATATGGATAACACCGCGGGCCAGTACGGCATTTCCTCCCCAGCAAAGAGGCGGTACGAGCAACAGGGCATAGGGCAACAGAACTTTGAGCCGCGTGGACTTCCAAATGGATGGTTTCTGCATTCTTGGATTTCTATCTCCTGTTTTCTTTTTAGCACGATAACAGAAAGGGCAAGAGAACTCCAGCGTCCCTTTTATTTCCTTTTCATCTCTAAAATTTCTGGATCGAAGTTCTTCATTATGGTATTCAAAATCATACTGATCCCACGGAGCTTATTTCCACACCCGTACAGGAGGTCTGTTTTGAAGCACGAATTTGAAGCTGTTATCGTCGGTTCCGGAGGCGCCGGACTTTATGCCGCCCTGGAAGCCGCAGCAAACGGAAAGACCGCCGTGCTCTCCAAAGTATATCCGGTGCGAAGCCACACAGGGGCGGCCCAGGGGGGAATCAGCGCCGCACTGGGCAATGTGGAAGAGGATAAACCGGAATGGCACGCTTTCGATACGGTCAAGGGAGGGGATTATCTTGTTGACCAACGGGCCGCCGTCCTTCTCGCTGAAGAGGCGATCCAGGCTGTTTATGATCTGGAAAACCGCGGATTGCCCTTCAACCGTACTCCCGCGGGCAAAATCGACCAGCGCCGTTTTGGCGGTCATACCCGCAATTTTGGAGAAGCCCCCGTTCATCGCGCTTGTTACGCCGCTGATCGGACAGGACACATGATCCTGCAGACCCTTTACCAACAGTGCATTAAAAACGATGTGTCTCTTTACGATGAGTTCCACGTCGTTGATCTGATCCTTGAAGAAAACCGGTGTTGTGGTGTCGCCGCCCTGGAGCTTTCCACCGGAGAAATCCATGTTTTTTCGGCGAAAGCCGTTCTTTTCGCCACAGGAGGATTCGGACGCATGTTCCGGATCACTTCCAATGCCTATGCCAATACCGGTGATGGTCCCGCTGTCTGTGCGCGACGCGGCATTCCCCTTCAGGATATGGAATTCTTCCAGTTTCATCCTACCGGCATCAAGGGCCTCGGAATACTAATTTCCGAAGCGGTCAGGGGCGAGGGAGGCATCTTGAGGAACCGCGACGGAGAACGGTTCATGCAGCGGTATACCCCTACCCTGTTGGACCTGGCGCCGAGAGATATGGTTTCAAGGGCCATCATGACCGAGGTTCGCGCCGGGAGGGGTATTCGGGGTGATGGAAAAATTGACGATTTTGTTCACCTCGACGCAACGCATTTAGGAAAACCCACGTTACTGAGCAAGCTTCCCGATATTACCGATTTCTGTATGACCTACCTGGGCATAGATCCTTCTGAACAGCCGATTCCGGTTCTTCCCACGGCCCACTACGCCATGGGAGGCATCCCCACGGACATGCATGGGCGTGTAATCGGCGATTCCGCGGGCAATGTGGTCCATGGCCTCTACGCCGTAGGGGAATGCGCCTGCATATCGGTGCATGGGGCGAATCGGCTGGGCACAAACAGTCTGTTGGATCTGGTGGTATTTGGTCGTCGCGCGGGGTTGCATATGGCGGATTATGTAAAAGAAACAGACACCCCTCCTCTTCCCAAGGATACCGCGCGGTCCGCCTCCGAATGGATCAACCGTCTCCGGGATGGGAAGAAAGGACCGCATGGTGGCCATATTCTGGAAGAATTGCAGATGGTGATGATGGAAAATGTGGGAATTTATCGCAACAAAGAGGATATGACCCGTGCCGTGGAAAAGATACGGGAGCTTCAAGGACGATATCTTGAAGTTCGTGTTCAAGATCCCGGCGGCGCCTTTAACACAGACCTCCCGGACCTTATGGAGCTGGGGAATCTTTTAGATCTGGCCTTGATCACGGCTGTTTCCGCACTCAATCGCACCGAAAGCCGCGGGGCCCACTCCAGGGAAGATTTTCCCGAGCGGGATGATGCACAGTGGCTGAAACATACGCTTGCTTTCCTTGATGATGATCAGGTGCGGATTGACTACAGGGCGGTGGACACCTCCATCTGGCCCCCCAAGGCCCGAAAATATTGAGGATTACGGCATGAAGATTGCCTTGAGAATAAAACGCTGCCGTCCGGGGATTGACAAGGAGCCCTATGACCAGGACTACGTGGTATCGGTGGAGCCCTCCGATCGCGTCCTCGATGCTCTGATGCAGGTGAAAAGTTTTCAGGATGGGACGCTGGCTTTTCGAAAGAGTTGCGCACACGGAGTCTGTGGATCGGATGCCATGCGAATCAACGGGAAAGACCGGTTGGCCTGCAAAACCCTGATCCGCGATGTGATTGAAAAAGAGGGGGACAGGATAACCATTGAACCTCTGCGGCACCTCCCTGTTCAACGGGACCTGATGGTTGATCAGACGGATTTTTTCGAACGCTATCGATCCGTCAGCCCCTTTTTGATCAATGACGTTCCGCCCTCTTCAGGGGAGCGCCTTCAAACCCGGGAAGAACGAATGGCCTTTGACGATGCCACCAATTGCATCCTCTGCGCAGCCTGTTTTTCCGCCTGCCCCATCCTGGCAGATTCTCCTGATTTTTTAGGCCCTGCAGCCATTGTTCAGGCCTTCCGATTCCTGGCGGACAGCCGGGACAACGGCTTTCAAGCACGTCTATCCGTTCTCGATGCACCTGATGGCGTATGGCCCTGCAAGAACCATTTTGAATGTACCCGCTGCTGTCCCCGTTCCATCAAGATCACCAAACGGATTAATCAAACCAAAGACATGATCCATCATAAAAAGCAGATGTGATACAGGAGGGAGAACCTCCTGAACGTCACGAAAACCTGGGACACGAGGTCATATATGTTCGATTTTTTAAAGGATGTTTTCAGCAAAGCCACATCGGGATGTGGTGAAAACAACGTCTGTAAAGAAGACCACGATGTGCAGATTGCTACCTGCGCACTCTTCCTGGAAATGGCGGAAATTGATGACCGATTTACGGATGAGGAGAAAGAAATCATCCTTTCCATCCTGGAAGATAAGTACGGTTTATCGCGGGGATATGCGGATGGCTTGATAAAAGAGGCGGAAGAGGGGCGCAATAACAGCGTTGACCTCTGGCACTTCGCCAGTCTCATCAACCAACATTGCTCCATTGAGGAAAAACTCGATATCGTCGAATTGCTCTGGCGGATCGTATTTATTGATGGAAAGATGAATAGATATGAAGACTACCTCATGCATAAGCTCGCCATACTGCTGCGGCTTTCAGACAGCCAGTTGATCAATGCCAAGTTGAAAGTCCTGCATGAAAGCGCATAATTTCTATATCATCCGTTCCAGTTCCCGCAGTTTCTTTTCGAGACGTTTCGCGGATACCGGAAAAGGCGTCTTCAATTCCTGGGCGAAAAGTGATACTTTGAATTCCTCTACCATCCAGAAAAATTCCTCAAGGGTTTCGAGCTTTTCAAGCGAGGCCCGCGGTAAAAGCTCCTTGATATTTTTCCGCAGCGCTTCCGTAAACGGGCTGATGGCGGCGGCCTTTTTCTGCTCTTTTTCCATGTCGTAGCTTCCCCTCTCCGCTCTCATCTCCACGGCCTTCAGGTAACGGGGGAGTTGCGCCAGCCGGTCGGGTCCGTACCGTTCCAGAAAATCGTCGGGGACCAGCCCGTTCAGTTCTTTTCTCAGTTGAGCGCAGAGTTCCAGGGCAGGCCGGTTGTTACGGTTGGCTGTTTCTATTCCATGAATCGCCTGCCTGGTTTGGGAATAGGCCTCGATGACGCCTGCAACTAAATCTATAAAGGCCCTGCTCTCCTGCAGTAAAGAAGGACTTTTCTCAGCCGCATGTTGCATAAAGGCCGCCTCGTTTCTCAGATCCAGACGGAAAAGGCGATTGGTAAGGCTTTCATAGATAGCTTTTTCAACCGAGCCGACGCTCCCAAAATAACCTGCTGCTTTTGAAAGACTTTCGGGGAGTTTCAACACCATTTTCACATAATTGAGATCCTTTTTAAAATGGATCAAAAACAGTGCTTTTACACCTTTTCCATGTTCTTTTAGCGCTCCGTTCCTGTCCCTGTACAGTCTCAGATTCACCCCCTTGTCTCCAGGTTCCAGGCCGGGATAGATAAACAGTTGTTCCGTGAGGGGAATGCTTTCAGGCAATGTTCCGAAGTTCCAGGAAGTTATCCCTGTTTTTTCCCAGGTTAGTTTAGCTTTTTCCAACAGGTCCGGCCTCGGCTCTTTTCCAGCCCCCCCCTTCACGCCCTCCCGTAAGATTTCCGGATCGCGTCCGGAACGCAGTTCCCGGCCTTTATGATCCGTAAGGGAAACACGCATTTGAAGGTGTTCGGGGATCTGGTCCGCGGGCCACTCCGAGGCAGGAATATCAATGCCGAATCGCTCGAAGATAAATGTCCCCAGGGCGGTAACAAGCGGTTCGTTTGTCTTTTGCATTTCAGCGACGATCACCTCCACCGTGCTTGAAACGGGGACGAGCCGTTTCCTGTATGGCTTGGGGAGTCCTTTGATTAATGCGGTAATCTTTTCACGAAAGAGTCCGGGCACAATCCAATCCAGATGTTCGGGTGAAACCTGGGCAGCAAGGGAAGCCGGAACCTTGATGGTAATGCCGTCGTCAGGCTTACCCGGCGCGAACCGGTAGGCAAACTTGAAGGTTCCCTGTCCGATGGCCGTTTCGTCCGGATAGAGGGCCAGTTCCTCGGCATCCGGGGACGCCAACAGGATATCCTGTTCCTTCATTTTCAAAAAATCGTCCCCGCCCCTTTTTCGGATTTCCGATTCCAGACTGCGGATATCGCTGATTCCTCGCAGTCTCTCCGAATAAAACGATGCGAAACCTTCCTCGCTCACAACCATTCCGCGACGTCTTATCTTATCTTCCATCCCGGAAAGCTTCTCAATTAAGGCCTTGTTGTGTGTGAGAAAAGCTAATTCTTTTTTCACCTCCCCTTCCACAAGCGCGGATCGTATGAAGATATCGTGGGCTTCATCGGGATTAACGGGGCTGTAGGCGACCGACCTCTCTGGAACAATAATCAGGCCATAGAGGCTCACCTGCTCGGAAGCACGAACCTCTCCGCGACTTTTCTCCCAGTGGGGGTTGGAATAGGACGATTTGCAGAGACGTCCCCCGAGCGCTTCCAGCCAACCAGGATCAATTTTCGCGGCTGTTCTCGCAAAGAGTCTGGATGTTTGCACCATCTCCGCGGCAACAATCCATTGAGGGCCTTTGTTGAAAAGGGTGGAGCCGGGAAAGATCATGACTTCTCTGCCCCTTGCCGCAAGATAGATATTCTTTTCCTTTTTAACGGCAATGTTAGACAGATAACCGCTCAAGACCGATCTATGGATGCTGTCATAGCTATTTTCGTCAGGTGTCTCGTTCTTGCTGTTGCTGTTCGGGATGCCCTGTTCTTTCAGGATGACGGAAATCTGTTCGTAAATGTGACGCCATTCGGCCATACGGGGGAAGGAAAGAAAGTGCTCCTTGCAGAACTTTCGTATGCGATTCTGTGTCTTCAATATTTCCCACGAACGATGGTAGACGTTCCAGAGATTGAGCAGGGTAACAAAGTCGGAGCCCGCATCTTTAAAACGGGCGTGCATCTGGTCGGCATGGGCGGCCTTTGCCATGGGCCTTTCCCTGGGGTCCTGCACCGTCAAGGCCGATGCGATAATCGCGACGTCATGTACACAGCCTTCTTTCCTTGCCTCAATAATCATTCTGGATATTTTTGGATCTACGGGCATCCTGGCCATCAGACGGCCTCTTTCAGTGAGAAAGATGCTCCCATTTCTTCTCACTACGGCGCCCAGTTCCACCAGGAGATCAAAACCGTCTTTGATGTTCCTCGGGTTCGGGCGATCCAGGAAGGGAAAGGCCCCGATATCACCCAGCTTCAGGGAAATCATCCGAAGGATGACTTCAGCGAGGTTGGAACGGAGGATTTCCGGCTCGGTGAATTCAGGACGGGATTCGTAATCTTCCTCCGAATATAATCGGATGCAGACGCCGCTTTCCAGGCGACCGCAACGGCCTTTTCTCTGATCCGCGCTGCTTTTTGAGATGGTACTTATGGGAAGACTCGCAATCCGGGTTCTCGGAAGATATCTTGAGATCCTTGCAAGCCCCGTATCAATGACAAATCTGATCCCCGGTATTGTAAGAGAGGTTTCCGCCACATTGGTTGCCACCACGATTTTCCTGCCGGCCGCGGATTGAAAAACGAGCCGCTGCCGTGCACCGCGAAGTCTCGAAAAAAGGGGGAGCACTGTGGCATTTTTGAGCTGCCGCGCCTCCAGTCGATCGCATGTTTCAAGGATATCCTGCTCCGTGGGCATGAAGATCAGGATGTCCCCGAAAGCCCCCCTGTTGCATACTTTTTCCGCGGCCTTGACCGCCATATCCACATAGGTGATCTCACCCGTTTCCTGAAGCCCGGCATCAACGGGCAGATATTCGACGGTTACAGGGTATCGACGCCCCGAGACCTCAATAATCGGCGCTCCTCCGAAAGCTGTCGAAAATTTCTCCGTATCAATCGTGGCCGAAGTAATAATCACCCTCAGGTTTCGCCTCTTTCTGAGGAGGGTTTTCAGGATGCCCAGGATGAAATCGATATTGAGGCTTCTCTCGTGGGCTTCGTCCACAATAATAGTGTCGTAGGCATGAAGACCACGGTCCTGCTGCGTTTCGGCCAACAGCATGCCGTCCGTCATGACTTTGACATACCCGTCCGGGCTGGTACGATCTTTAAACCGTATCTTGTACCCCACGGAATGCCCGACTTCCTCTCCGAGTTCTTCGGCGATACGGGCCGCTATGGTCGTAGCCGCAATTCTTCTCGGCTGGGTGCACGCGATCTTCCTCTCGATTCCACGGCCCGCATCCAGACACATCTTAGGAATCTGGGTGCTTTTTCCGGATCCGGGGTCTCCGGCGATAATGACTACCTGGTGGTTCCGGATGGCATCAATGATGTCGTCTTTTCGGGAAGTAATGGGCAGATTTTCCGGATAGGAGATTTTAGGGAGGTTCTTCACACGGAGTTGTTTTCTTGAAACGGAAGCCGCGATATTTTTTTCAGTGAACGATTTCAATCCGTTTTCGAGGCCTTGTCAATGTCGATAATCTTTTCTCCCTTAATATAGTCTTTCGTCTGATAAACCGTAACCTGCTCCAGTTTGTTTGTAATTTTTCTGAGGCGATCCAGTTGATTCTTCATCTCTGCAAGACTGCTGCTGTCGGGACTTTCTTCCATGGCTTCGCTGAGAAGAAGATAGATATACTGAAGAGGTTGATTCAGTTCATGACAGGCCGCTCCGGCCGTTTCGAGGACCCCTTGCAGCTTCTCATGTTTCAGGCGTTCTTCCTCCGCCTTGATGCGCCCGGTGATATCCTTGGCCATGGCAATAAGACATTTTTCGCCCCCGTAATCGATCACTTCCGCGGACCACAGCACGTGCCGGATGTTCCCCGATTTTGTGCGAAACTGCGCTTCCATATTGCGCACAACCCCTTTTTCCTGCAGCATCCGGAGCATTTCCGCCCGGTTATCGGGATCGGCCCAGATATTCAATTCCCTGGAGGTATGCCCGATCACATCCTCCCTGCGATATCCGGTCGTTCGCAGGAATGCCTCATTCACGTCCAGATACAAACCACATTCCATCGTCGATATGACGAACCAGTCGGGACTGGAGCGAAAGGCCTTCTGGAATTTGTCTTCCGACAGATAGATGGCTTCCTTGGCCAATTCCTGTTCAGTGGTGTCCAGGAAAAACCCCAAGGTCGCCTTTCTGCCCTCAAAATCAATGGGCGCAACGGCCTCGACAATCCAACGGATGTCCCCATCCTTTCCTACAACACGGTGATGATAGGGACTGGAATGTTCCCCTTTGAGCATCTTCCTGGCGTTGTCTCGCACCATGGCTCTGTCTTCCGGCAGGACAATCTCAAGCGAATTCACTCCCAGGAGATCTTCTTCCGAAAATCCTGAGATTCGACGAAATTCCGGGTTCACAAATCGAAATTTTCCTTCTTCCACGATGAAAATGCCGATGGGGGAATTCAGAAAAATGCTGGCAAAAAATTCGGTGCCCTGCATGCACACGTTGTTGTCGTGCGTAAAACCATGGATGAGCAGGTCTTTATCGTTATGAGCAGCATTCGGTGGGCTGTTTTTACGGTCGGACATAAAATACCTGTACATTTGTTAATTCACAATTTTTTATAAATAACATAAGAAAACACGCTTTAAAAGGACAATTCCTTTGAAAAAGAGAAATCCTGCTTTCACGCGCAAATTTTTCATGATACATTGCTTTCCATGGAAAAACGGAACCCAAGAGGGGGAATCCACTGCCCGTAACAGTAAAATAACGTTCGTTTTTTAATGGAGGAGATGATGGAAAAGAATATTCTAATAGCCTTTGACGATTCGGAAAACGCCATGAGGGCCGTGGAATTTGCGGCCAGATCTTTTCTGCCCGATCATTGCGTAACGCTGTTCAGTGTGCTTCCCGACATCCAAACCATGTGTGATATGAATAATCCCAGTCTGACCCCGTATTTTGTCTCCGAACAGATGAATTTCTGCGGAATGGAAGAAAAAAGGAAAGAACTGATGTTCGTGGCCATGGAAAATGCAAAAAAGGTTCTGGTTCGAGCGGGCTTCCGGGAAGATTGCATCCAGACAAAAATGCAGGTCCTGAAGAAAGGCGTGGCCAGGGATATTGTGGAGGAAGCCAAAACAGGTTACGACACAATCGTCATGGGCCGACGAGGCCTCTCGGCGCTTACGGAATTCTTCATCGGGAGCGTCACCCATAAAGTTCTTCACCTGGCGAAAGGACTTTCCGTGGTGCTGGTGGAATAGCAGGCTGCCGCATCCTGTTCAGTCAGGACCCCCGCCGATTGATGGCGTAGTTCCCCTGTTTGCCCATAAACGGCAGAAGAAGAAGTCTGGGCAGGGTGAGTTCTTTTGATTCCCGAAACTGACGGAGCCCGATGGTCATGCCTTCGTGCCCATCGGTCGGCTGGGCCTTGTAGGTCCCGAACAAGCGATCCCACCAGGACAGATTGAATCCGAAATTGCTATTGGTTTCCTGTGGATAGATGGAATGGTGAACCCGGTGCATGTCCGGAGTAACCACCAGACCTCTCAGTATCCGATCAAGACCCAGGGGCAGACGCACATTGCCGTGGTTGAACATGGCCATGCCGTTGAGAATAATTTCAAAGGCGACCACGGCGGCGGGAGGGGGCCCCAGTACGGCAACGGCCATCATCTTGATGAGCATCGATATGATAATTTCAACGGGATGAAACCGCAATCCAGTCGTCACGTCGTAGTCCAGGTCCGTGTGATGCACCATGTGGAGTTTCCAGAACAACGGAACGGCATGAAACATGAGATGCTGCAGGTACACGACCATGTCGAGAAAAAGTATCCCGGCTGCAAACTTCACCCAATAGGGCAACTCATAAATATTGAGAAGACCCCACCCGTTCTCCCGGGCCTTCACCGCCACGGCCAAGGCCGCAACCGGAAAAACCAGTCTGAGGATTACAGGGTTAATGAACGTGATGCCAAGATTCCAGGTCCATCGTTTTGCCTTGGATGTGGTCCTCTTTCGTCTTGGGGCCAGTATCTCCCAAAGCGCCATAATGATGAATATTCCCGCAAAGAAGCTCAGTCGAATGATCGATTCTTTTTCCATTTTAAATGCAATCCTTCACCGGGATAGACCGGTTCGAATAAGAATATCCTGAGAATATCCTCTTAATCCATCATGAAAATCCTTGCAGTGCTGAGAGCGTTCTCAGGCTGGTCTGGTAATTGTTTTCCTGCTACTTACTGAAACCCGAAACCTGAAACCTGAGTTAAAGCGCTTTCGGGAGCCTGCACCGAAGGAATCGCTTATCGAAAACAGATCCGATGAGCAGGGTGTCCTCAAAAGCGGCGGCCACACTGGATCCCGACAGCGATTCTCCGGTGTCCAGGTACATTTCTTCCACACTGTATTTTCCAGGTTCCTGTACTCCTACCCTGATCACCTGGCTTGGCGACAATTTGTCGGGATCTTTGGAATAGGCCACGAATGTCAGAAGTTTTGGGTGGCAACCGATCCACAGATCGCCCTTTTCATCCACATCGATATTGTCGGGTCCGGTCCCCAGATCCATGGTGTGCCGGAGGGCCAGGTTTCCGGTTTCCCTGTCCCTGTCGTACACAAGGACTTCATGCCCCACCGTGGCGGCTGCGTAAACCGCCGTGCCGTCCGGGCTCAGATTGATGCCGTTGGCATAGGCCAGTCCTTCAGCGACTTTTTTAAAGACCTTCCCGTCATAATAAAGGATAAAGCCCTTGGTCAATTGCAGATATTCCTCCATCATTCGTCCCAATTCCGTTGTGTAGCCATGATCGTTGGTGACGTAAAAGGTTCTTGCGCCGGTGGGAGCGACGTCGTTCGGACTGTGCATGAGAGCGCCGCTAATGGATTCCCGATGGATCAGCTTATCTCCCTCTTTTTCAAAAATTTCAATGAAATGCCCTTCCCGGGTATGATTTACCGCGAAGAGGAGGAGTTTTCCGTCTTCTTTGCGCCATAAGCCGATTCCATGGGGGTTGAATTCGCCGGCAAAGTCCGCGGTCAAAGGAATCAGCATGGAATCCGGGCTGTTCAGATCAAGGCCGAATATGCCGCCCTGCTCTGCCCTGCCGCCATTGGACCACTGGCTCCTTCGATCCGCCGAAGAGATAAACGCCATGCCGGTCTTTCTATCTACGGCAATATCCTCGGAGCTTAAAACCCCTGTTATTGTGCGACAATCTCCGCTGAAGCGGGCTTTGATTTCTTTGAATTCACCCGCATCGTAATAGGTTTTGAGCAAGAAGCCTCCAGCAATCAAGACCAATACGATCACCCCTGCAATGCCCCACTTAAAAGCTTTCATAACCCAATCTCTCCGTTGGATTCCTAAAAATATTCAAGGGATACGGATCTCCATCTTGCCTATATTCTTTACCCCCGCTTCATGTATTTTTTCAAGTATATATTTACAAACTCCGTTTCGATGTATCTTATTCAAGAATCCTGGCAGGAATGGAGTCACCAGGTCTTTTTTCTATTAGACTTCGGAACATGAAGATTCAGTCGTTTCATTTTACGCCAGAGCGTCGTGTTGTGCATCCCCAGCTCGGCTGCTGTTTTCATACGGTTCCAGTTGTTTCTTTCCAGCGCTTCCTGCAGGAAAGTACGTTCCGTGTTTTCCCACGAGGCGATTCCATCCCCTCCCTTTCCGATCCCGACGGCTTCCTTTCGATTCTTTACCAGGTTATCGGGGAGATGGGCGACTCCAATGACCGACTCTCTGCAAACCACGGTTGCATACTCGATGATGTTTTCCAGTTCCCGGATGTTGCCTGGAAAATCATGGGCCATGAGAATTCGAAGGACCTCCGGACGTAGTCCATGGATTTCTTTTCCAGAAAGACGGCTGAATTTGCTTATAAAATGATCCGCAAGGAGAGGGATATCCTCTTTCCTTTCCCGTAACGGCGGCAGGCTAAGCTTTGCCACATTGATTCGATAATAGAGGTCCTGTCTGAATTGCCCCTTTTTCACAAGGTCCTCAAGATCACTGTTTGTGGCCGCCACAATCCTCACGTTTGCCTTCAGGGGCCGATTGCTCCCAAGAGGCTCGTATACTCTTTCCTGGAGAATCCGTAACAGTTTTACCTGGAGGGTCGGAGAGATATCCCCGATTTCATCCAAAAAAAAAGTCCCCCCCTCCGCCATGGCAATACGCCCGGGTTTGTCTTTCCTGGCATCGGTAAAAGCCCCCGCCTTATACCCGAAAAGCTCCGATTCCAAAAGATCATCAGGCAACGCTCCGCAATTAACCGTAACAATGGGCGCCTCCTTTCTCGGGCTCAGGGAGTGGATTGCACGGGCGAAGAGCTCCTTGCCCGTTCCGCTTTCCCCCACGAGCAAAACGGTGGCATTACTTTCGGCGACCTGCTCCAGAATCCCGAAAAGACGGTGCATCTCCGCATTCTTGCTGATAATGTCAAAGAAAGTATGCCTCTCCTTGAGTTCCTTCCTGAGCTCTTCCACCACACTCAGGTCCCGAAAGGTTTCCACGCCCCCGATTACCTCCCCGTCGGCCGTCTGCAACAGAGCCGTGGAGATGCTGATGGGAATTCGCTCCCCGTGTATGTTCACGATGTAAACGGGCTCATTGACAATGGGCTCGCTGGTGGTCATGGTCTTTCGCAGGGCGCAATTGCTTTCACAGATACTGGCCCTGAAAACATCCCAGCAATGCCTGCTCAAGGCCTCCTTTTGGGGAATTCCCGTGATCTTTTCAGCTCCGCGGTTGAAGGAGGTGATTTTCCATTCCTGGTCCACAGTAAAAACCCCTTCGGTGATGCTGTCCAGGATGATTCTTGTCTGATTTTCGAGGGGTTCCTTCATGATTCTCTCCTGAAATCAAACGAAAAGTCCCTTTGAAATGAAAGAGAGCAGCAGGTGGCCTGAAATCTCGGTTTGAGACCAAGCCTGCAGGCTTCCTCAATGGCCCCGTCCGACCATACGGCCATCCTGTTGGCGCCCGCGCGAACAGCCAGTTTTTCCATCAGCCATCCATCCCTGTTTCTCGGCCTTTCACAGCCTAAGGAGATGGGCACATGGGGCATCATGACTCTCGCGGATGCGACCAAACGAGCTACCTCCACAGGTTCGGGATAGGATACCGATTCCATGGGAGTCCCCTTCAGGGGAGTGAGGACAACCACTACCAGGGCATCGGGGTTGAAAGAGCGGATGATCTCAAGCGCCTGTTTTTCCGCGGCAATTTTGCCGTATTGGAGACCCGCTACCACGTGCGGCACAAGCTCCAGTCCACTTTCTTTGATGGCTTCCAGACCCCGCAGGACCGGTTTGAGCCCTTCCAAATGATATACGTCGGCAGCAGTCCTGTCATCGCCCATCACATCCAGCAAACCTTGCCGTACGCCCGCTTTTTTCAGCCGGGTACACGAATCAAGGTCCGGAAAGCCGCTGTGGGCCGAGAGGTATAGCCCTGTCCTTTCTCTGATTTCTTGTATGGCCGGAAAAAACCGCTTCCAAGGAAGCTGTCCCTTGCCATCGGAACCACCGGTCAGAAGCAGCCCCATGGCCCCTCTTCGCGCCTGTTCCAGGCCCGCTTCCAGCAGCGCTTCAGGTTGATCCGCCTTGAGCATGGGCGCCAGCAATTTTCCACGGCAATGTTCACATTGCAAAAGACATTTATCCCCGGTTATGGAAAGGGCCGGATATCGTCCGCGGAGGTTGCCGTATCGGACCATTCCCGGCAGATAGAACGTGAACGCGTCGCCGTGTTCGGCTCTGGCAATCTCCCATGCTTCTTTAAAAAGCGACTTGTCGTCCGATGAGAGCAAGCCTTCAGGATCACTGCAGGAGTCAGGTGAATATTTTCGGGGAGCAGTACTTTTCATTCAGCAGCCTTTGACAAAGCGAGAACAATTGATTGGTTCCGAAATATGGAGTTGTCTTTATGTGCGTCCTAATATATAAATTATCATCGCTATTTCAACCTATTTAAACAGGAACCAGTGCCTCGCAGAGCGTAACCCAAATGAACGCAGAAAAGCTTTTCCTGATCAGTCTCGGATGTGCCAAGAATCTTGTGGACAGTGAACATATGCTAGGGATACTCCACGCATCCAAACTGGAACCCACGGAACAGATCGAAGAGGCGGATATCGTCCTCATCAACACGTGCGGTTTCCTGGAGAGTGCCGTTGAAGAGAGCATCGATACGATCCTGGAGACAGCGAAACTCAAAAGCACCGGAAAGTTGAAACAACTGGTTGTAGCCGGCTGTTTTGTGCAACGATACGGGTACAAGCTTCTGCAGGAGATCCCCGAAGTGGATGCCTGGGTCGGCACAGGAGAGATAGACAGGATCAGCCAGGCCGTTTCGGAAGCGAAATCGGGGAATACCCCCTTCTTTATCGGAAGGCCCACCCGCCTGCCGGACCACCGGCTGCCGAGAATCCAGACAACGCCGTTCTATACCAGCTATCTCAGGATCGGCGAGGGATGTTCCCACAGGTGTTCCTACTGCATCATCCCGAACCTGCGGGGTTCTTTTCGAAGCCGGGAGATGGAATCTCTGCTCCTGGAGGCCCGGGGAATGGCGGATCGGGGGGTCAAAGAGATCAATCTCATCGCCCAGGATACCAGTTACTACGGAAAAGATCTGAAGAACGGTCCTTTTCTTGAAGACCTCCTGGAAAAACTGGCTGACCTTGATGACATCGCCTGGATCAGGCTTTTGTATCTTCATCCACAAGGGATTACGGAAAGGCTCCTGGATCTCATGGAATCGCGGGAAAGGATCGCCCCGTACTTGGACCTGCCGCTTCAGCACAGCGATCCCCGCATCCTGGCCGCAATGGGAAGAGATCCTGAAGGGGAGACGCCGGAGCAATTGATTGAGAGGATACGGCGCAGAAAGAAGGAGATGAGTATCCGGACCACGTTGATGGTAGGTTTTCCAGGGGAAACGGATACCATGTTTCAGCAGATGCGAGAATTCGTAGAAAAGGCTGAATTCGACCATCTCGGGGTTTTTGTTTATAGTCCCGAAAAAGGAACACCGGCAGCAAGGCTCACATCGCTCGTCGCCCCGGAGATTGCGGAGGGCAGGCGTGCGGAACTCATGGCCCTTCAGGCCGGGATCTCCAGGAAAAAGAACCGGAGAATGGTAGGAAAGGTGTTCCCCGTACTCATGGAAGGCCCCTGCCCCGAAACAGACCTGCTCCTGTGCGGAAGAACGGCCGGAATGGCGCCCGAAGTGGACCGCCGGGTATTGATCAACGAAGGGGTGGGCCGTCTCGGCGAGATCATGCCCGTCCGCATCACCGAAGCCCACGACTATGACGTGGTGGGCGAAATCGTCGAACCTTCGGCCTGACCGGCCATCAGCAAAAATATGCACTGAAAAAACCTATGTCGTCATTTCTGTTCCAGCAACCACCAAAGCAGAGCGTTTCTCCCGGATAATCATATGCGTATGCCATATCGAACGATCTCATCTCTCAGCGACAGCACTGATAATACCCCGGTTCCCCAGGATTCTTTGTCCACCACCAGCGTGCTGAAATTGGTTCCAAATGCCAGATTCACATCAAACACAATATCCGTGATTTCATGACGTTTAAACCGGGAGAGCGGTTCCAAGACTACGATCTTCAACCTTGCCGTTGGAGGGATTGGTGATCATTACCTTCCAGTACCTTTTTGTCCTCGACAGATTTTTGGATATATCGACTCCTTTTTTGACATATCCTGGCGCCATATAAGACTCTATCAAGCATCTATTCATTATGAATTTTGATAGAAAGTCATTTTTTTTCAGCAGGATAAGAAAACCAATCCATATCCGCTATCGCAAACCCTCCTTGTATTCGAGCGTTTTTGTTCGATAGAACTATTCATCCACGGCGTAGTATCTTCTCCAGCGTTTCTCCCCTGTGTAACTGATCACCCCTTCATCCGAAAGCGCCTCCAATGCACGTTTGACACGGTGGCGTTCCAGTTCAGGAACAGTGCACGAATGAATATCGCTGATCGCGGAATCAGGGTAATGATAAAACAGCAGGGACATTTTGCACTTTCCTTCTTTTAGCCTTTTTCTATTCGTGCTATTCGTGGTCCCCTCTCTTACCTGATCTGCACACGCTGCCCCGCCCGAACAGCCTCCGCAAGCCTATTTCGAAGTTCCCGCAAGAAATTATCAACATCCTCCTCTGTCTCCAGATAGGTGATTCCGACCAGCGCGACCGGTTTTACAATACACCGTGGTTTCAGAGGCGGCCCAAGACAGGCATATCGCAGGCCGTCGGTGCCTTTGACGGCGGAGAGTTCTTCCTGCATTTCGGAAAAATGACCGTTGATTCGGCCCTGTGCATCAGTCCTGCGCCGGCTGATCATGGAGCTGTTCAACAAAATGGACTGTCTGAAACTTTCTGGATCGGGTATTTTCCCCATAAATTTCAACGGTCCAATTCGCGACGGATGGCCCGGGCGATAACCTCCAGGCTGTAAGGCTTCTTGACATATTCGCCTGCGCCGAGGCGCTGCGCTTCCTTGACCCGCTCCGATTCAGTAAAGCCGATGGCGATGATGGCCTTTTGGCCGGGGTGGTCGGCGAGAATCCGCCGATAGGTCTCGCAGCCGTCAATCCCCGGTTCCATGATCATATCCAGCAGGAGGATATCAACCTTGTCGCTTTCGAATCGTTCGATCGCGGCTTCGCCGCTGGAAACGGCTTGGACGCCATATCCCAGTTTGCGGAGCATGACGGATGCGATCTCTCTTTGCTCGCGGACGTCATCCACCACCAGGACAGTCTCCGTTCCCCTGCAATCCTCAAGAAAGTAATTCATTTCCGTTTGATCCGCAACATCCCTCGTGACCGGGAAATACAGACTAAAGGTGGATCCTCGACCTTCCTCTGTTTGAATGTCTATAAAGCCGCCCAGGTCTTTGACGGTTGACCAGATGAGCGTCATACCCAGGCCCGTTCCGCTTCGTCCCAGTTTCTTCTTTGAATAAAAAGGTTCGAATATCTTTGTCAGGTCGTCCTGGTTGATCCCGATCCCCGTGTCGGCGACGCTCAGGACGACATATTCTCCTTCTTCGATCCGTTCATAGGCCTCGTGCGGTCTGTCGAAATAGCGGTTCTGAGTGGCAATCTGAACAATTCCATTCACCAGGTTCGCTTCACAGGCATTATGAAGGAGATTCATCAGGGCTTTCGAGATATGAAACGGCGAGCCTTTGGTGTTGAACGCTTTTTCATCAAGAGCCACATCCACACGGACCTGGCTGTGATTTGAAAGTAAATGGCCGTATTCGGGAGAAGCAAGGTATTCCGTCACTATTTGATTCAGGCTGACAATCTGCTTTTCGGTCATGCCCTGACGGGTTAGACTCAGAAGGTCTTGAACAATGGCAGCCGCCTTTTGTCCCGATCGCTGGATGGTAGAAAGAGGCTTTTGCCAGGGGCTGTCTTCTGGAAGGTCCATGAGAAGCAGATCCGGATAAGTCACCAGGCCACTGAGGGTATTATTCAGACCCAAAAGTTAAAGTTCGGAATCCGTGGCTCTCCAACCACGATACAGCCCCCACCATTGCTCCGGATATTGGCGAATAATCCTCGAGAACCAATCAGCAAGCGCTTCGAGCAACACCGAGGTTTGGGGATTATCCTCTTCAGCGGTTTCAGGCGGGACGTCCATGGGAGGGTGAAAGATGATTCTGGTGAAGACCATCCGGTGAAAGGAGGGCATGGGCAGGCACCAGAGGCGCTCCTGTTTTTGCCGCAAGTCTGACGGTATAGCTGAACATGGGGGTTTTTCGCCCCATAAACTCCACAAGAAGTCCGCCTCTACCCGCGGGGTGCATATCAAAGGTGATCATTACCGCCCCCCCCCCTTTGGCCAAAACTTTCCTGGTTTCCTTACAGGACGGTTAGGGGAGACAGAATTAAGAATAGGATAAAAGCGCTGTAAATGAGCCTATTTTCTTGCCAAAAAATGCCGCTATTGTTAGCATGAAATTTTAGCCTGTACAGGAGCTATGGAAATGGAACTCGATTCGGATTTTACCGGAACCACCCTCCGTGAATATGTCACCACGGTCACCGGGCGTCATACCACGAATTATGCCGCCGCCATCAACGATTATAATGAGTGCTATTTTAATGATGAAAGGAAGGAAGGCATCATTGCCCACCCCATGAACTGCGTGGCCATTACATGGCGCATATGCGAAAGGATTTGGGAATATATCGAGGCCGATCAATTCCCGCAAGAAATCCTTATGACCCAGGTTCACTACACCGAATACCTTGAATTTCATCGTCCGGTTCTTCCCGGTGACAGGCTGACCATCAAGGGCCATATCGCCGCCATCCTTCCACATCGTGCGGGGACTCATGTGGTCATTCGGTTTGATGCGGCGGACGCGAAGGGACAACCGGTATTTACGGAATGGGTGGGGGCCATGATGCGCGGGATTTCATGTCTGAATGGGGGACAAGGGATGGAAAATGTCCCTGTTGTTCCGGAAAATATCGGAGCGGCCCGTGGATGGAAAAGCAAGATCGCCATTGATCCGCTCCTGCCCTATCTCTACGATGGATGCACGAATATCGTTTTTCCCATTCATACGTCGCCGCGATTTGCCCGGCAGGTCGGACTTCCCGGAATTATTCTCCAGGGTACGGCAACCCTTGCCCTGGCGGTCCGTGAATTGATAAACCGGGAAGCGGGAGGGAATCCGGAACGCCTCAAAAAGTTGCATTGCCGGTTTACCGGAATGGTGATTCCCGGTACGAACATCACGGTTCGACAAATTGGCAAGACTCTGACGGAAAACGGGAAGGACATTTTTTTTGATGTGATAAACGGCGACGGTCTAAAGGCCCTAAGCCATGGGTATGCGGAAGTAGAACGATAAACCATACAAGGAGAACCCTATGAATACATCGGAAGAACGGCTGCCCCTTGTCAATTCCTACGTCGAATTCTGGGCAAAGAAAACGCCCGATGCCACGGCGATGATTCAGCACGAAGACGGCAGGTCTTTTTCGTACAAGAAGTTCTCGGCTCTTGTGGATTTTTTCGCTCTGAGACTCCTGGATATGGGTATCCGCAAAGGGGATACGGTTGCGACGCTTCTTGTCCTTGTTCCCGAGCATATGATGCTCATGTACGGCTGTTTTAAGATCGGCGCCATAATCGCGCCGTTGGATGTCCGCCTGAAAGATGACGAAGTCGTACGGGACGTGGATAAGATAAAAGCCAAGGCTTTTTTCTTCCTGGGGAATACACCCGTTCGGGATTTTCGCACCGCCGGCGAGGCAGTGAAGAAACATTGTTCCTATGTGGAACATTTTATTCAGTTCACACCGGAGCCAAAGCCGGG
>JBBSAR010000021.1:0-20287 GCA_038252125.1 Desulfatiglandales bacterium | reverse complement strand
TAGACCGGGTCCACATATAGCCACAAGCTCGCTGTCATTCATAATTCAAAATGCCTTCCTGGCCGTAATCGAAGACACCTACATCTTGTGGTCCCCTCCCCAATGGGTCGATGTCAGTTGACGGAATACTATCTATATTATCATTTCGTTGATCGTTGAACATCTCGGCCAGCCGAAAACGAATTTCCAAAACCGTTCTTCCGTACATAAAAAGTGAAAGCTGCTGAATCTAATCTTCCGTTTGAAACCCGGAAATACATCCGCAAATCATCGCTTTTAACTCTTCCTGAAAAGAATCAGAAATCATCGAAGATGGCAAATCGCGATCTTTCCGACCATTATATGATGGCTACCGGATTCATGAAGATTTTCTGTAAAATTTACTGCAAACACAAACTTACAAAACGTTGACATATCAGCTTGGTATGTCATCATTGCGCCATATCGCAATAATGTCTCCATGAGTCTTTCATGGTTTCATGGTTTCCCTTAAACAAAACGACAATCAAGAGAACAAAAGTTCTCATTTCTCGTTGTAACCCTGATCATGAAACCATTATTCTATCAAGAACCTCTCATACCTCCCTTTGTTAGACACTCCTATGCTTCTTTCTGGACCTCAACTTTTTTGAGCTGTAATCCCGAGGCAGTCTTTTTCACTTCGTATTTCTGGCCTTTCTTTATTTGCAAGCTTTCTATAAGAGCTTTCGGGATCACAAGCGATCCTCTTGCATTGACACTGACTTCAGTTTTTACGGGTTTGGATTTACCTGTTCTTCCCTGCCCTTTGATCACCGGGACCTCTCCTGCTTCCATCAAAGCATTCGCATATGCAACTTTTAATTGTGGCGAAGACTTAAAACCGAACTTCTCCATGATTTCTGATTGATTTCCGCCATCTTTCACCATTTTAAGAAGGGCGCCGTTGTCGATTTCTCTTTTTTTTGGCATTTTGCTTTTCTCCTTCTATCCAATTCCGGTTGATAACTTATGTGAAGCAACTGACAATTTCTATCTATTTCCAAACCAGTCCGTATAGGCCGGCACAATCTCGCCATTTAAAGACGTTTTATCGATTGCTTCAATATCACAAATGGGAAAATGAAAGACTTTTTTTCCTAACTTGATTTTGGCTATAACCCCATAGGGATCTTCATTTCCCGTAATACTATGAACTGAGACTTTGTCTGCTATTTTTACAGGCTCCCCCAAAAACCCCAGCGACGTTTTGCTTTAATCTGTTTTCGTATTCTGTTTACATCCTTTTCGGTATCGCGTCGCATGGCAATTTGAAGATCATGTAATGGCAAACACATTGATTCCCAATCCAGATCTTCCTGCTCGCTTTGAAAAATGTATTCATCCGGCATGTTGGAAAGGGTGATGCCGTCTAAATTGATACAAACAAGGTTTTTTATCACGAAAAAAGACATTTTGGTTTACCATATCACGTTCTCTTTTCGTTTTTCTTTTTTTTATAGGAACGATAATTTTTAATGAAATCTTTGATAAAGAGAATTGCCACAATAATGAATACAGCGAAAAAGAAATACTCTATAGACATCCCAAAAAACTCCAAGTTGAATTATTAAATCTACTATTCTCCACAATATTATTAGAAACTCCTTGCTTCATCTCCGCATACTTTACAATACTATTGAATTTGACCGCTTTCCGGTTACAGGGCTCCTATGGAGTTGCCTTTCAGTCAAATTTAAATGGCTACATTTGACAGGTCTTTTTGTCAAGGATATTTTGGGGGAGATTCATAGCAGAGAGTTGGTTTGTTCAAAATCTACAAGATGTGCGATGAGATCTCATCGCTTAAAAACCCAACCAACTTCATCATTGCAGGTTGTCAGTGTATTTGGCAATTCTGAAATTCCGGAATCGCGTCAACCCAATGATGTCGGGATTCTGGAGTCTGCGGACAAGAATTGTTTGGACATTCGCGTATCCAAAAACAGCCTTCGACGGGCGCTCCGGATTATGGATGCGCTTATCAAAAGGGTTGTTGGAATACAGATATGATTAATAGTGTTTACAGCAGATATATAGAAGATGGCAGCAGCTCATCTGATGGTGAATGCCTCGACAAGGCTCTTCAGGGAGCGATAGACGACGATAAGTGAGAATGAGCAATAAGAATGTTTGGCAAAATTATGGCAAAAACTTTGCCAAAAATGGAAAAAACTCAACCGAAACCGGCTAAGTCCTTGATTTTACTGGCGCGCCTGGCAGGACTCGAACCTGCGGCCTGCGGATTAGAAGTCCGCTGCTCTATCCAGCTGAGCTACAGGCGCATGAAAGATTTATTATAATTCAATGGAACGCGGAAGTAAATAGATACAGCCAGAAAAAAACGGGAGGCAGGATTTTAGTAAGCATGATTACTTTCCCCGTTCAAGACTTCTCTGAGAACCACATTGGCCTTTGCCTCTAACTGAACAACTACATCCGCAAGAGCTTTCAGTCGTGCGAGACTCTTTTTCGATTTAACCTGATGGGGCAGATGAAACTGGGGATCTTCGAGAAACTGCACAATCTCCTGCAGAAATCCCAAATCATTGCCTCCGGTTTCTTTATATATGAGATCCGCCCATCGTTCCTTTAACGGTTGAGGCACATCCGCAAAAGCTGCTATCAGCTCAGGGTCCTTTCCAACATAAAGAGACTTCCTTAATTTATCCATGTTGTCGGAGACCTGACTTCTGATCTGTTCTTCCATGGGAAATCGAGACAGCAACTTTTCCCACTTTTCTTCTATGCGCATTCGGATCCATCTCTCACCCTGCAGCGGAGTCATATAAAGGTTCAAGAACCTGCCCTGCACATCATGCAGGTCCTTTTGCAAATCTTCACGGACCCCTTCCATATCACAAAGCAACTGGTTGAGGGAATGGATGGCATCCGCCTTCATGCCCTCAAGTCCGGAGCCTTTCAACAGCGCACGCTCCCATTGTTCCCGCAAAAAACCCAGTTCCAGTTTGATGAGGGAAAAAACCAAACCGGTCTTGGCAACAACATTGCGCAAGGAGTCCGCGAGAATGTTGCAGGAGTTGATCCTGTCTTCCGCCAGATTTCTAATAGCGTCAAGGGATTGCTGCCTCAACTGGTATGAAAGGAGTTCCGTTCCCAGCGTTCGGGAAAGTCTCTTGATGACCTTTGTTTCGGGACCGCCGATGCGAATGGTATTGGGGATGAAATGAATTTTGATCACGGCCGCCACTACGAAGTCGCTGTCCTCCCAGAGGGTTTTTCCCTCATGATTTTCCGGATAATCGAGTGTGGGACCTTCTCTCAGGTAGACATCCTCCTTGCGAATAAGCACGGGTTCCATGTGATGAAAGTCAGTCCATATTCCTTCAACCTGAAGCCGGACACTCCTGGCATCGTTGCCCGGGTCCTCGGCGGTCCAACTCTCCTGTCTTTCCACACACCACGCCATGGCCTCCAGGGGACGCCCCGGTTCATCCCGGTATTGGATCCATGGTTTTCTAGGGGGGTTATAATCGGACTTTTCCGGAAGGCCCCAAGAGATGGAATTCTTTTCTTTGTCAATAATCCCAGAAGTAATTCTCGTAGCAACGATGTCCGGAGGTCTGCCCACCAGATAAACCGTCCCCTTGAGAGCATTTGGAAGACAAATCAGAATATTCTCGATGATATCCTTGCACGCCTTTTCAAGGAGTTCTTGGTCAATTTCAATGGTCAATCTCTTTCCCTCGGACCTTTTTCAGAACAAATGGGGTGGGCATTTAAATAATCCAACATTGTATACAATTCTGAAATTTTGTCAAACAAATTTCAAGGCCGCTCCATCATCGTTCTTCCCCTCTTCCGCCGGATGCCCCGGACGAGTTCCGGAATGATTTTCCCTGCGCTTCCCTGACAGAAAATATCCGTAACACTTTCGGTTAGATGGGTCCTTTCCGTGTTGATTTCGATGACGGTCGCCCCGTTGCTTTTAACCATGTCGGGAATGGTGTTTACGGGAGATACCACCGCGGAAGTACCCACAACCAAAAGGACCCGGGCCCGGGAAGCAAGATCAAAGGACCGCTCCATCGCCTCCACCGGAATAGCCTCCCCAAAAAAAATGACATCGGGTTTGAGCACTTTGCTGCACGCGCATTTCGGCGGATATTCCATGCGTTTGTCCCGGGCCTTGTAGCGACTGCCGCACCATAAACAGGAAAGGGTGCTCGAATTCCCATGATATTCGATAACATTTCGAGAGCCCCCTTCCTGATGCAGGTTATCGATGTTCTGGGTTATGATTCCATGGAGATACCCCATGGTTTCCAGCTCCCCCATCCCGATATGGGCATCATTGGGTTTTGCCGCACCCACTACCCTTTCCATCTCCCGCAACATCTCCCATACCCTTTCCGGATTGGAACGAAAGGCGTGAATAGTGGCGTATTCGCTTGGATCATATTTTGACCAGAGCCCTTCCGAACTCCTGAAATCAGGAATGCCGGATTCCACTGAAATCCCAGCCCCGGTTAATGCCAGCGTAAGGCTGGAACGGAGGATCGCGTCGACTGCCAATTCTATCAATTCTTGCATCTGGTCCCTCAATGCACGGCGGGTCAGGCAAGAGGCTCGAATACAATCTTTCCCGCCTGATTGTCATATCTTTTGAATGTTGCTTTTATGGCCTTCTGTTCTCCGAAAATATTGATAAGCGTCACTTCGTCGCCATTCAGTTCCACCTGGTCGACGCTTTCCAATATCCTTTCTTCTTTTCCATCGGTTATCAGATATGCGTGGGCTTCACACATGAAATCTATCCTCCTTTTCTTCCCGAAATCGGGAATAACCTTTCCTCTTCAGCAATGGGGCCGGCCTCACTCGGAAAGCTTTTCCAGTGCATTCCGAAGGCATTCATTGCTCTTTGAAGCGAGTTTTGCCATTTCCCTTATCTGTCCGGCGGGCCCGGCCTTGCCATTTTCCTCCAGCTGATCGGCAAACAGCTCATATTCTTCCTGATGATGGTCATTGTGGCTCAACCAATGTTCCAGTCTCATTCTTGCTTTTTCAATAAAATCCACGATATTTCTCCTTTTATATTAGGGCATGCATTTAAAATAGGTCGTTTTTTCCAATTTCCAATGACTTCCTGTGTGTGCCGGAATCAAAATTCACTTCAGAAGCCAACATTTAAAAAATAACAAGCGACTTTCCGTTAAGGTGGGTCGCCCGACATGTATGAAGTCAACCTATCAATCTCCTCCCCAGATAACAAGCCCCATGGTCAACCGACTCTCCTTATCCGGGTGGTTTGGCGTTATGCGAACATTAAGCCCGTAGTGTCCCGTTTCCTCAAACGGGATATTGCATTCAAAGGTATGGATGCTCTTATCTCTGTTCTTGACGGGAACCATCGGCACTGCAAAGCTGTGCTGATAATTATTTGACGGATCAAGACTGCCGCAGTACGCCTCCACCATAATATCGTCGGGAGCGAGCTCACCGATAAACAGATCCACCTCGGCATGATAAAATGTGCCCATTTCTATTTCACTTATCTCGTCAAAACGGATGTCCTTGATGGAGACATTGCTCCAGTTAAACATGATTTTGTCACGCCAACTCCCCAGTTTCCGGATTCCCTCCCAGGATTTTTTCTTGAAATGGTGTTGGCGTTCGGCCGAAGGCACATAGAATTTCTTCCAGTACTCCAGAACCATGCGGTGACTGGTGAACATGGGGCAGAGCTTGTGAAGGGATGCCTTCATCATTGCAAGCCAACCCCGGGGAAGGCCATCGGAACCCCTGTCATAGAAAAGCGGCGCCACATCTTTTTCAAGAATGTCGTAGAGCACGCCGCTGTCGATCTGGTCTTGAAAATCAAGGTCCCCCGAACCCTCAACACCCCCGAAAGCCCAGCCGACGCTCGCGTCGTATCCTTCATCCCACCAGCCATCCAGTACGCTCAAGTGAAGGGCGCCGTTTGCAACGGCTTTCATGCCGCTGGTTCCGCACGCTTCGAGGGGACGTCGCGGGGTATTGAGCCACACATCCACTCCCTGCACCATATGACGCGCCACCTCCATGTCGTAATCTTCCAGGAAAACCATGTGCCGCCTCAAATTTTCCCTTCCGGAGATCTGCACCAGTTTTTTTATCAGATCTTTGCCCATCTGGTCCTGCGGATGGGCCTTTCCGGCAAAAATGATCTGAACCGGGAATTCTTTGTTGAGAAGCAGATTTTCAAACCTTGGCAGGTCGCTTAAGATAAGATCCGCTCTCTTATAGGGGGCAAACCTTCTTGCAAAACCGATGGTCAGGGATTCGGAATCCAATACCTCGTCCGCGATGGCCATATCTCGATTGGAGGCCCCGCGGCCCGCCAGTTGTTCCTTCAAACGGATGCGTGCAAAAGTGATCAATCTTTCCCTGGCTCGCTCATGGGTTCGCCATAATTCAGAGTTGGGGATCCTGGCTACATCGTCCCAGACGGAAACATTTTCCGGATCCTCAATCCACCTTGGCCCCAGATAGCGGGCATAATTCTCCTCCATGCCCTTGGATATCCACGACGGGATGTGGACGCCGTTTGTAATATAGCCGATAGGCAGGTCTATTTCCGGCGTCTTCGGCCAGATTCGATGCCACATTCTCCGGCTTACCTTGGAATGCAGTCGGCTAACCCCGTTGTGCCAATTGGACAATCTCAGGGCCAGAACAGTCATGCAAAACTCTTCCTCTCTGTCCCTGGGGTCCTGCCTTCCAAAACCCAGCAGCACGTCCATACTGATACCCAGCGGCTGGGTAAAAGAGCCAAGGTATTCTCTCACAAGATCCGGGTGAAAAGTGTCATTTCCCGCGGGAACGGGCGTGTGCGTCGTAAATACGCTGGTAGCCCGTACAAATTCGAGGGCTTCATTGAAGTTCAGGCCCTGGTCTTCCCGCAATTCCCGGATTCGTTCGAACACCGCAAAGGCCGAATGTCCTTCGTTCATATGGTAGACGGCCGGCTCCAATCCAACAGCCTTCAGCAGCCTTACTCCTCCGATTCCTAAAACGATCTCCTGGCTTATCCGCATCTCGCGGTCCCCTCCATACAGGCGGGACGTGATGTTCCTCCCCTGTCCCGAATTCTCCTCCATGTTCGTGTCGAGGAGATAAAGGACTGTCCTGCCCACATGGACTTCCCACGCCTGAATATGAACCATTTCTCCTTTGAGTTCAACGGTCACGGTGACCTTATTTCCGGATTCGTCCAGCACCCGTTTCATCGGCATGGCAGAAAACTTATTGGCGGGATAGGTTTCCATCTGCCAGCCGTCATGGGTAAAGCACTGTGTAAAATATCCCTCCTGGTAAGCCAGGGAGATACCCACCAGCGGCAGATTAAGATCGCTGGAAGATTTTAAATGGTCGCCAGATAGGATGCCAAGGCCGCCCGAATAGATAGGAAGGCAGTCCGCGACACCACACTCAGCCGTAAAATAGGCGCAGAAAAATGGAGGCGAGTGTTCTCCGAAAATCATTTTGTCCGGCTTTTCCGACATGTATCGGTCAAACTCCTCCTTCACCCTGTCCATATGAGAAAGGAATCCCTCGTCTTCCAGGAGATCCGTCAGCTCAGACTGTTTCAGACCCCCTAAGAAGGCAATAGGATTCCTTTTGGTTTTTTCCCATCGATCGGAATCAATTCTTTTAAAAAGCTCATCCGCATCATGGTGCCATGCAAAATAAAGATTGTAGCCCAATTCATATAGAGGGTTGAGCCTTTCAGGCATTCTGGGTTTCACATCCAGTATTTTTATCGGTTTTGTCATTATTTACCCCTTCTTCACTCGAAAAAAATGAAAATCTGATCCCGCTAAATCCACGAACAAACCGGAATCGAACGTTGTCTTTGAGGGACGTAAAAAGCGGTCTCCTTTCAGTGGATCAACCAGCAAAAGATGTTCCCATCCTGACGACCAGTTGGACGGAAGTTTCACGTATCCCTGTGCGGAAGCATGGGAGAGGTTGGAGATAATCAGACGCCTTTCCCGGCCCATGGTCCAGCTCCAGGCCATCAGATTCCGATGGGACTGATTATCATCCCAACCGGATGTGGAACAGATTTCAAAGCAGCCGTCATGGAAGACGGGATGATCCACTTCATGAAGGAGCATCTTCGAAAAATAAACAAGATCCTCCTTCGGCGGCTCTTCGGGGAATCGTCTCATCTGAATGGGAACGCGCAATTCAGCCCCTTCAAATTGACCATCCTGCCAGAATCTCATTCCCGGAAGCGTGGCTTGAATGACCATGGCGCATCCGATCCCGTCCTGTCCAAAAACCGTCAGAGCCCTCTTTTCATCATGGTTTTCAAGGAGTCGAATCATCTTTTCCTGAAATTCCAGCGGACTTTGGAGATAGTCCCGCAAGCCGCGCACATCCCGCTTTACCATCAAATCATAAAGAGTTTTATCATAGGCGTAATCAAATCCCTTAGCAAGAAGCTCGGATTCTTTTCCCCAGTATGCTTCTGCAAGAAGAATGCCTCCTTCACGGGCGGACTTGAACTTTTCCGAGGCCGGAGGCCAGAATTCCCATCCCGTATCTCCGTTAAAGGGGACATGCTTCCATGTTTCCCGGAAAACATCTTCAAGAACCAGCATGGCCATATCGCACCGGAGCCCATGACACCAGCCCGCCAGGCGAGCCATTATTCCAGCCATGGCCCTCCTGGTTTCCGCGTTGCGGTACTCGATCTGGGCCGTATCGGTCCAGGCCGGAAAGTGGGGGTCTTTTCCATGGGCTATGCAGGAAACTTCTTCCTTTTCAAGATTCCGGAAAAAGCCCTCAGTGCATTTCCCGTTTTCTGTCTCACTACGCCGCACGTAGTATTCGGGATGGGACTGAACCCATGGATGGTCGCAGGCCGTATGGTTGGGCACAAAGTCCAGAACCAGCCCAAGGCCCTCACTCTCCATTCGATTCTTCAGAGCCATGAGTTCCGCTTCTGTTCCTATTGCCGGGTCAGGCAGGTAATCGTAAACGGAGTAGGGTGATCCGGTAATATCCGCCATCTGGAAATCAGCCAGGATATTGCGCCCTTCCGCTATAAGCCAGGCTTCTCTACTGGCTATTGCCGCGGACAATGGGCTCCTTTGCCAGATACCCATAAGCCAGATCATATCCATGCCCATTTTCCGCAATCTTTTCCATTCGGCGCCCGGGATTCCGCCAAGAGAGATCCGCCTGCCCTCTCTCCTACTCAGCGTGCTGAGCCAGCCCATCAGGTTGATTTCATAAATGTGGGGATTTTTTCTCAAAGGGGTTCTCATCCGGAAAAATACCCCTTGGGAACAACAACAATCCCCCTCTCGGTCACGGTGAAGGTCTCCGCGTCTTTTCGTGGGTCCTGTCCAATTTCCGTTCCCGCCGGAATCACATTTCCCTTATCGATAATGGCTTTCTTGATTTTAGAGTGCTGTCCTATGACAACTCCTTCCAGAATAACGGATTCATCAACAGTCGCCCATTTTCCTATCGCCACATTGCAGGAAAGGACGCAGTTGCGGACTATCCCGCTGACAATACAACCGGGCGACACCAGAGAGTCGGAGGCGATCCCCATTCTGGCCCCCTTTACGGCCTCGCTTGAAAACACGAATTTCGCGGGCGGCGCCACCACCTGATAGGTGTGTATGGGCCAGTTTCGTCCATACAGGTTGAAGTATGGGTTCATGCCGCTCAAATCCATATTCGCGTTCCAGTATGCATCCAGTGTTCCCACATCCCTCCAGTAGGCGGAATCCGGTGTATGGGGATCCAGACTGAGTTTCTGCTCACCGCTTTCCGTCGTCCTGTACACATAATCCTGGATTCTGTTTTCGCGCATGAACGGATAACCAAAGACTTCATGTGTCTTCAGCATACCCGGTATGATGTTATGACCAAAATCATCCTCTTCGCTATTTTTCAGAATTTCCACGAGACGTTTTGCCCGAAAAGCATAGATGCCCATGGAAACAAGAACGTGATCAGGATCTCCGGGAATGCATTTGGCATTCGTTCTGGGTTTTTCCTGAAAACCCAGTATCCGGGAACTTCGATCTATTTCAGTTACGCCGAACTGGTGGGCAATCTCCTTTCGGACTTTCAGGAGAGAAATGGTTAAATCGGCTTTTTTTTCCTGGTGATATTTGAGAAGCAGGCCGAAATCCATCTTGTAGATATGATCACCGGATAAAATCAGGATATTTTCCGGATTGTACTTCTCTATGAGATACAGGTTCTGCCGAATCGAATCGGCCGTTCCCCTGTACCAGTCCAGACCCGTCCTCTGCTGCGGGGGAACGGCCTTCAGAAAATGCCCCATTTTCCGGCTGAAAATATTCCAACCGTCTTCAAGGTGATCCGTCAGAGACTGAGACTTGTATTGGGGCAACACAATAATGCGATAGATAGCTGAATTCACACAATTGCTCAGCGTAAAATCCACCAGGCGATAAATCCCTCCGAATGGCACAGCCGGTTTGGCACGGTCATGGGTCAACGGCATGAGCCTTTCACCCCTGCCGCCAGCCATAACAAAAGCAATGGAATCTTTCATCGTTGGACCTCGTTTTGTAAAAGAAGTAAATCATCCAGGCGGTTATAGCCTGGCCTTGCGTTCGCCTCCAAAAAAAGCTTTAGCGGCTTTTCTTGCAATCTCCGATTGAACCCGATATATGATAATAGCAAAAAAAAAGCATAAAACATAATGGAATGTGACCAATAACGGCTGGAAATTTTAGACATCCGCATCCAACATCAGAATTGCCGGCCTCAAGAACTCTGCAAACGCTCCATCGAAAAACGCCGGCTCAGGAGGTATCTATCAAATAAAACTGTTGACGAAAAGAGATTCATAAGAGTAAGATCACCGCTACAATATAGTATCCAAAAGGAGGGCGAACATGAAGGACGTTCTTGAGGGAAAAAGAATTTTGATCGTTGATGATGAGCCTGATATATTGGAAACTCTGGTAGAGATACTCGATGCCTGTTCAGTAGATACTGCGCCCAATTATGAAACAGCTCTGAAATTTATCAATAAAAATAAGTACGACCTGGCAATCCTTGATATTATGGGGGTGAGAGGCTACGATCTACTTAAAATAGCCAACCAGAAAGGCATCCCATCCCTCATGTTGACCGCCCATGCGGTAAGCCCGGATAACCTCGTAAAGTCAATCAAGGGCGGAGCACTATCCTATGTTCCAAAAGACAAAATATCCGAAATTCATGAATATATCGAGGAGATATTCAGCGGTGTAGAACCGGGGGAAAAAAAGCAGGCGGTTTGGTTCGATAAACTTGAACCGTTTTTTGATACAAAATTCGGAACAGGGTGGAAGGAGAAGCACAAAGAGTTCTGGAAAGATTTTGACAGGAAATACCGTCCATCAAAAGATGAACTGGAATCCATGTTATAGAAACATTCAAAGCAGGATAGCAACACCACCTGTCAATCCCGGGCGGTAGCCTGGAGAGGTAGTTTGACTATAAATCTGGTCCCCACGCCCTCATCGCTGTCCAGCAGAAGGTCCCCTCCCAGGTCTTCAACCAACACCATCACCCCAGCCAATCCCAGCCCATGTCCCCTCACGGGACACACTTCCGTTGCATCGATCTGAAAATAACAGTCAAAGATCTTTTTGTGATAGGTTGCAGGAATTCCGTCCCCATCGTCCTTTACGGAAATAACGATATTCGTATCGGTTCGAGAAACATTTAATTCCACTTTTTTCTTCCTGTACTTGAGGGCATTAGTGAGAAGATTTCTCAGGATCTGCCTGACTTTTGCTTCATCCTGACGAATCTCCATGCACCACAACTCTTCGTCCACAAAAAGAAAAACGCCGTTTTGCTTCAGAATGTCCCCTAACAACGAAAATGAGGAACACTCTCTTATCTGTTCAGAAGCAAGCGCATCCGTCAGGTCGAAAATCTCCACAAGGGCATTTTCAATTAAATAGGAGACTTTAAAATTCGAATAATGCAGCTTTCCTTCACGGGACCGTCCCAATTCGAGGGCATCATTCACGAGCGCCTGGATGACTTTGGTGTTTCTGAGCGCTCGTTGAAAAACCTTTTCCTGTTTTTCGGTGATCGGGCCATATTTCTCCGGCCGCTTTAATATGGAAGTCATACCAGCTTCAATAACCGCAAGGGGCACTTTGAGGTCATGAATCAGCAGGTCAATTTTAATTCTTTCTCGCCGCATTGGAGTTTCCCCCCCGGATATCTCAGATGGTTCCTGGGCCTCGGTCATCTTGCTGAACAATTCATCAATATCCGGAGTATCCCCGGAAACATTTGACCTTCCCCTCATAAAACACTTCAGCTTATCAATTTTCTTAGAAAAATTCAAACCAGAGAGTCCTTTCTACCTGCAATAGCAATAGACCGTGAGAGCTGAATCCTCAGCAGATGGGTGTCAAGAATAGCATTTTCCATAAAAGAAAAGAAAGGATAAATTTCAACAAGAAGAGATTTCATGGGTTAGGGCAAATTATCGCCATTTTTGATGTGGCCAAGGAAGAAAAAAATGATATATTCTTTGATTCGGATTGGCCGGTAATGGGTGAAAAATTCAAAAATCTCCAAAACTTTTTTTCATTAAGGCAAACCGTGGAACCTTTAACAGATCAAGGTAGTCAACCATGAATATGAAAGAGTTCAATGCGTGTGACGCTCTTCCGAAAGATCGCTACAGGGATTTCATCGAAAATATCAGCGATGGGATCTATGAAACCAACATCCACGGAAACTTCACCTATTTCAACAACGCCTTGTGCGAAGTTTTAGGATACCCCAGAGAGGCGGTTATCGGCGAGAATTTCGCCCATTTCATGGAGCGGAAGAATGCCAGAAAAGCCTATGGCGTGTTCACGAAGATCTGGGTTACCCACGAAGGCTTTTCGGATGTTCTGTGGGAGATCCTTGACAAAGATGGCCGATCCAGGATGATAGAACTTTCGGCCCATCTTGTCCGCGATAAAAAAAATAAGAAAATCGGTTTTCGCGGCGTTGCGCGAGACGTAACCGAAAAAATCAGGATACAGGAATCCCTTCGAGAATCAGAAGCACGCTATCAACGGCAGTATGAAGCCAGCAGAAGGGCGGAAAAGCGGACCAGGACTCTGCTGGACTTCGTCCCCTACCCGATGGTTGTGTCAAAAATCGACGGTCTGGTCATCTATGTGAATCCTGCATTCACGGAAACTTTCGGCTGGAGTCTTGAAGAACTGGAAGGGAAACCCATCCCTTATATTCCTCCAGACCTCAAGCAAAATACCAGGGACGGAATCAAACGGCTCTCAGAAAAGAAGATCATACACCGCTTTGAAACAAAGCGGCTGACTAAGGACGGCCGTACCCTCGATGTAGCGGCGCGGGTTGCCATTGTTCCAGACGGGGGAGCGAGGGAAAATAGCGAACTTCTTATCCTGAGGGACATCACCCAAGAGAAGAGAATGGCCCGGGACAAAGAAGCCCTGTTGAGGATCAGCACCGCCCTTCCCGCCTATCCCGAACTGGAAGAGTTGCTTGACTACATCAGCGAAGAAATAAGAGGCCTCATGAACACGGAGGATGCGCTCGTCATATTGTTGGACGAAGAGAAGAATGAATTCTCTTATGTGGGCGCGGCCCACGACGATGCGGCCTATTTCAAAAAGATCAAAACGCTTCATATACCCGCCAAAAAAAGCGTGGCCGGCAAGGTTGTGGAAACCGGCGAACCGATTATCGTATCGGATGCCTCAAAAGATCCGGATTTTTACCACGCGATAGATGAAGAAACGGGATTCAAGACAAGGAACATGATCCAGGTGCCCTTGAGAAGCAGTGACCGGATCATCGGCGTTCTGTGCGCCCGAAACAAAAAAGAAGGGGGTTTCGATCAGGGAGACGTTGAACTTCTGACCCTGATTACAGGCACTGTCGCCCTTTCCATTGAAAACGCCCGGTTTTCAGAGGAATTGCGAAAAGCCTACCGCGAAGTATCCAGTCTGAACCGTGCGAAGGATAAGGTCATCAACCATCTTTCCCATGAGCTGAAAACGCCTGTCGCTATCCTCCTGGCCTCGTTGGGCATACTTTCCAAAAAGCTGAAGACGGTTCCGGAATACACATGGAAACCAACCATGGAAAGAGCGACACGCAATCTGAACCGGATTCTTGATATTCAGTATCAGACGAAAGATATCATGAAGAACAAAGAATACAAGAGCTACGGACTCCTTTCCATGCTCCTTGAACAGTGCTCGGATGAACTGGAATCCCTGGTGGCCGACGAAGTGGGTGAAGGACCTTTGGTGAATCGCATCCGGAAGCGGATTGAAGACATTTTCAGCGCCAAGGAGAGCGTACCGTCGGAAATCAGTCTGCGGAAGTTTGTGCCTGAAAGGCTGAAAGCCCTGGAACCCGGGTTTGCCCACAGAGCGGTCGAGATTGTGACCCGGATGGATGAACATTCCCCGCCCATAACCATCCCCACGGATGTGTTACAGAAAACGGTAGACGGCCTAATCAGGAATGCTATCGAAAACACGCCGGATGAGGGGAAAATCATCCTGAGCGTGAAAAGGAGGGGTGATGGAACCGAGTTGGAGGTGCATGACTACGGCGTTGGAATTGTAAAAGACAATCAGGACCGGATATTTGAAGGATTTTTTGTGAACCGGGATACCATGGCCTACTCCACAAAGAGGCCTTTCGACTTCAATGCCGGAGGAAAAGGATCCGATCTGTTGCGCATGAAGATATTTTCGGAGCGATACCGCTTCAGGATGTCCATGCATTCCACCCGGTGCGGCTTCATCCCGAAAGAAGCCGATATGTGCCCGGGAAGAATCAGCAAGTGTTCGTTTTGTAAGGCCAAAGAGGATTGCTACCGTTCCGGTGAAACCAGCTTTATCCTCTTCTTCCCCTCGCCTGCCGCGGCACAGGCGCCATCCACAAAAGAATTGCCGTAAAATTGGAGGCTTGAAACTTGCACTGGGAAGAACAAAACAATGGACGGCAGTCCTTTCAAAGGGCTGCTCTCAATGGCTAAAAGCTAATGGCTAAAAGCTAACGGCGTATTTCCTACCAGTCTACCAGTGATTCATGAGATCCTGACCTCTGCGTTTGACGAATTCCTCCTGAACCTGATGGAATCGATTCCCTACCACGCCGGTCAGCCTTTTCATCACCAGATAGGCTATCCCGGGGTTTTCTTCGAACAGGGGGATAAGACAATCTTTTTTTGCTTCAAGAAGTCTGCAGTGCCTTGTAGCGCAATAAGCGGAGAGGATGTACCTGTGAGGCTTTACAAGACTCGAAATCCCTAAAATCATATACCTGGATATGGTAGTGATGGTCATCTCTTTTAAGGGAGCGGTTCCCGGCATTTCATGATGCAGGCTGACTTCGCCTTCCACTACGGCCCACAAGGCATCCGGTTCTTCATGAATATCGAATATTTTTTCTCCTCGCTGGAACGACACCTCCTTGAAACAGGCGCCGATGGCGGCAAGCCGGCTGTCATCCAGATCCTGAAACACTTCCACATTTTCCAAAAAATCTAAATCAATCATCAATTGCTCCTCATTAGTGACTGAATGAAAAGCCTGTTCAGGCTTCACGCACAACCAACTCCATCTGAACAAGTCCTTTGAGGATATGTTCAGAAAAAATGGCCTTGACTGTTTCCGGAGTAACTTTTCCGTAAAGAACCGGTTCTTCTCCCGCAATGGCAACGGTGACATTCGGTTCGCTTGAACATTTTCCAATACACGGCGCGCTTTTCACGTGTACATGACTGCTTCCGGCCCGATCGACTTCATCATAGAAGGCCACCAATACCTTTCGAGCCCCCGCGGCGATCCCGCAGGTTGACAAATGGACCGTAACGTCTATGGTCGTTTGCGGAAATTCAACCGCGGATTCCTGAAGCTGCCGCAGCATAATGCTGATAACCGATGCGATATTGGACATGACAAGATATCCCATTCGGCTGTCCTTTTCAAACAGCTCCAGCAGAAAATCCTTTTTTATCTTTATGACTTTGCAGTTCCTGGAGGTGCAGTACACCGGCAGACTGTATCGATAGGGGGGAACAAAACTGGACCATCCAATGGTCTGACCGGAAGATATGATAGAAACGGTGTTTGCCTGCGGAGCCTCATGCCCGGGAAGCTCAAATCGGACTTCTACGGTCCCATCCACAACAATCCAAAGGTGATTGGCTTCTTCTCCCTCGTCAAAAAGTTTGTCCCCTTCATGGAATGCCTTCTCCACGCAGCCGTCACGCAGGGCCATTAACTGCTCGTCATTCAGCCCTCCGAAGACATGGACATTTTTCAAAAAATCAAAATCGGCCATGAATGCCTCCTTATTCTCTTCTCAGTAACTTTAGACACGAACTATTTCATCAGCCTCCATTTCATGCGGCAACATCCACATCCTCGTTGTAGCACGTTCTTCCGCATGAAAGGCATCTTTCACTTTCTTCATGGGCGGATTCATCACTCAAGACCTGATCCACTTCCACAAAGGAGCGTATCCGTTCCCCCACCGTGAGTTCAGGCATCTCAGCCCGCGGCCGTTTAACAATACCCTGAACCTGCTCGAAAATCGAGTCAGGTATCACATTCCTGGACAGTTCTTTGGCGTCGGCGGTGACCTTTTCTCCCGTAATATACTGATGTATGGACCGGGCGGCTCTTCGCCCACCGCCTATTGCCTCAACCACCAGCGAGGGTCCCGTTGCTACATCGCCTGCGGTAAACAGATAGGGGATATTGGTCTGCAGCGTACCCGGATCTGAATCAATCGTGTTCCAGCGGGTAATCTTCAACTCGGACAAACGTTGTTGGGTTCTTTCGGTAAAAAAGACATCCGGCGCCTGTCCAATGGCCGTTATGATCATGTCGGTTTCGAGGAGGGTTTCAGAACCTTCCACGGGAACCGGCCTTCGCCTTCCACTCGCATCCGGCTCTCCAAGCTCCATGGTCAGATATTCCAGATGTGTTACATGTCCATCCTCATTCCCTTTCACGCTGACAGGGGCCGAAAGAAAAAGAAACTTGACGCCTTCATGTTCAGCCGCTTCTATCTCCACTTTGTTGGCGGGCATTTCGTTTCTGGTCCTTCGATATACCAGATAAACATTTTCCACACCCAGTCGAATCAAGTTTCTGGTACAGTCAATGGCCGTGTTTCCTCCGCCTATGACGACCGCCGTGCGGCCGGTTGGAATGCTCTCACCCAACCCTAATCGCGACAGAAAATCGATGCCGGTATAGCAGCCTTTCAGATTCTCTCCATCCACCCGCAAAAGGGAGTCTTTCCATGCCCCGATGCCCAGGAACATGGCGTCATACCCTGAAGCGACAAGAGAGGCGAGATCGAAGTCCACACCCAACTTCACATTGACGTGGGTTTTGATCCCCAGATCGAGAATGCCCTCTATCTCCCAGTCCAGGATCTTTTTGGGGAGTCTATATTCCGGAATGCCGTATCGCAACATTCCACCCAGCTTCGGCATGGCTTCGAAGATACTCACATCATGCCCTAATCTCTTTAGAAAATACGCACAACTGAGGCCTGCCGGTCCTCCTCCGATGACCGCCACACGGTGATTTGTGGGAGGCGCAACCGGAATCGGAAAACGCTTGCCGGAGTTCATTTCATAATCGGCCACCACCCGTTTTAACTGATTGATGGATACGGCATCATCCTCAATTCCGCGTCGGCATTTGGTCTCACAAGGATGGGGACAGACCCTTCCGCATGATAGAAGAAGGGGATTGCGTTCCCTGATAGTGTGAACGGCGCCCTCATAATCGCCTTTACGGATCTGAGCGATATAAAGGGGGATATTGATCTCAGCAGGACAGCCCTGCCTGCATGGAGCAAGACAATCATCCATACTGTTGAAATGAAGAAGACGTTCCGAGGGAGTCTTCACTTCCAGAATATGTTTGGGGCAGGCGCGCTCGCAGGCGCCGCAACCCACGCACTTTTCAGGATCAACCACAGGGTAACCGTCCGGACCCATTTTCAGGGCATCAAACAGGCAGACCTTTACGCAGTCCCCATGTCCTAGGCAGCCGATCTGGCATGCCCTTTTGCCCCCGTAAAGCAAGTTCTGCGCCTTGCAGGTGGCGGCGCCCTGATAAATGAATCGGTCCACTGCCCGGTCACCGCCCGTGCAACGGTTAAAGGATCTCAGTGCCTCCGCCGTGCCCACGTCCACCCCCATGACTTGGCTCGCTCCAAGGGCGGATTCAGCACCCCCCACAATACAGACGTTGGGAGGAGCATCCCCCATTACCACCGCCACAGCCGCCGCGGAACACCCCGCATAACCGCAACCACCGCAGTTAGCGCCCGCCATGCACTGTTCCACAAGTGCGATGCGAGGATCTTCGTACACATAGAAAACACGCGATGCAACACTCAGCACCAGTCCACAAAAAATACCTAAGCCCAACATGAAAATTATTGCACCAATCATTCTTCAATCACCTTTTCATTATTTATATACATAATTTTGAACCGGGATTCATCATTTTTGCCGACAAAATTCCAACTATTTATGGGTTCTGATGAAACCTGCCGTTTACAAACAGAACGGTTCGACTTCTCCAGCCGGGAAATAGCAACCACGACTTCGACTCCATCCCGTCGGGAATAATCGAACAGCCCACACCGAAAAAATGTGCCAACCCTATGTTAATTAGCTTCACAGATCAACAAAATTTTACATGCTTATAAAAAAAATCTTTACCCAGCTCCTATTCAGTTCGGATAGACATAAGAACATCTTTAGAAATAAGACAGTTACCGGTTGTGTCCCCCCTTTTTCCAGATCAGGCTGCATTGTGTTAAAAAACCTGCCACATTTTTTTTCCAGCCTGTTTCGAAAAATTTTGTTTTCTTCATATTAATCATTAAAAAACATAGTTCTACCCACTACAAACCCGGTCCATGCAAGTTGGTACGTTCTTTGCTTCTACCAGGTTTCAATACCGCGTGTCGCAGGATCTCATTTTTGCGTCAAACAGGGGACCAATAAACCGGGAGGGTTTCAGGAATATGGAAAATCAGAAAAGGGAAAAGATATTGTTGGCCTGCGACGGTTCGGATCGCTTTTTGAAAACCGCCAGGTACGTCAGTAAATTCAAGATGTTCAACGAATTTCACCTGGTATTGTTTCATGTTTTCAGGAATGTTCCGAAATCGTACTGGGACCTTGAGAGGAACCCGAAAAATCTGTCATCGCAAGCATCCGTCAAGGCCTGGGAACACCAAAATCGAAAAGACATAGAAGAAAAGATGGAAAAGGCAAAACAGATCCTGTTCCACGCCGGCTTTGAAACAGATGCCGTGACCTCCATAATCCGTGACAGGGACAATGGAGTCGCCATGGATATCCTCAAAGAAGCCCGAAAAGGTTATCGTGCCGTAGTAATCCGAAGGCGGGGAAGAACCGCCCTGCGGGGTATTACTCTCGGCAGTGTGGCAACCAATCTTGTTGAAAAGATGGATCACCTGCCTTTAATCATTATCGGACAAATGCCGCCTGCGTCAAAGCTGCTCCTGGCCATGGATGGATCGGAAAGCAACATGAGAGCCGTTGAGTTTGCGGGCGCCATGCTGGGTCGGCTTGATGTGGAAGCAAAAATGATTTTCGTAATTCGGGGAACCTCGGATTCATGGTGGCGCCCGCAAAGCTTCGACACGCCCCCTGTGTTTAATGTTTCGACCGAGGGGGAAGCCCGGGAGGTTTTCGAAAAAGGCAAACGGATTCTGGTAGACTCGGGCTTCCAAACGGGAAAAATATCCTCCCTTGTCGTTACCGGCGTATCCAGTCGTGCAAAGGCCGTTGCAGAGGAAGCCAAAAAAGGCGGCTACAGTACCATAGTCATGGGACGGACGGGACTGACCCGGTCGAGGATCTCATCCCTCGGAACTGTTCCGAACAAGGTGATTCGAATCGCCAGGCAGCATTCAGTATGGGTAGTTCCCTAATGCCTTCCCCTGAGGTTCATCGTGAAAAATAAGAAAGCCGATATCTTATTCAAGAATCGTGACGGAATGGTTTTTCCGGGTCATCATTTTGCTGCCAGGAAATTTGAATAGGATACGAAAGGCCTTTGAAAAGGAGCAAAAGGCAAAGCTGAAAGCTCAAAGGTCAAAGGTGAATAACTTCTATCCTTTAGATTTGGGAGTTGTGGTGAAAAGGCTTGATAATTTTCTTGCGGCCGCGAGCGTCCTTTCCATGACCTCGCGGCTT
>JBBSAR010000020.1:0-20610 GCA_038252125.1 Desulfatiglandales bacterium | reverse complement strand
TTAAACCTGAACACTGAAACCTGAAACCTGGGCCTTTGAACGGTCACAAAAAAGTTTCAACGGAGCTACCCTTCTTTCGGGGGAAAACGCTCGGTTTACTGGGAAACCGTTCACCGTCAACCGCCCTCTCATTCTTCTCTGTTATCAAAAACCCGTTTGCTCTTCCTTTCAGATCGAGGAAGGCTCCCGTATCCCAGCATTTCCACATCCACGCTGACCATGATCTGTTTCTTGACTCCGGACTTAATTGTTTTCACAAGCTCGGCATCGCGAGTTTCATCCACCCCTTCCTGTTTCTCCACCCGCAGCAGCATGTAATCTCGACCGTCTTCTTTTCGATCCAGGACCATCTGATATTCGCTCCCGATATCCTCAATGAACGAGAGCACGTGATCCACCTGGCCCGGATAGATGTTCACCGCCCTGAAGATAATCATGTCATCGCTGCGGCCCAGGATTCGGTCATGTCTCGGCAGGATGGAACCACAGGCACATTGGCCGGGAATCAGCTTTGTAAGATCCCGGGTTCGATATCGAATCAACGGCACCGCTTCTTTCGTCAGCGTTGTCACAACCATTTCCCCGATCTCTCCTTCCGGCACCGGCTCAAGCGTATCGGGGTCAATAATCTCCAGGATATAATAATCGGCCCAGTAATGGATTCCTGCGTGATGGACACAATCCAGCCCGGTTCCCGGACCATAGAGTTCCGTCATGCCGGGGATATCAAACATGTGCTCAATGCCTAACAGCTCCCGTATCCGACTCCTCATGGCATCGCTTGAACGCTCGGAACCGAAAATCATTTTCTTAAGATTTATTTTATCCCTTTCCCCCCTCCGATTCACCTCTTCCGCCATCAGAAGCCCCATGGAGGCCGTACAGCAAAGGACCGTGCTCTGAAAGTCCACAAGGAACTGGCACTGCATATCCAGATTGCCCGGCCCCACCGGAATAGCCATGGCGCCGAATTCTTCGCATCCTAATTGAAAACCGGCGCCGGCCGTCCAGATTCCATATCCTACCGCGATCTGGACCCTGTCCTCCGCGGTGAGCTCGGCCATTTCATAGCAACGAGCAAAAAAATGCCTCCAATCCTCAATATCCTTTTTGCTGTAACAGAGCACTTTTCGCTTGCCCGTGGTTCCGGAAGAAGCATGAATGCGAACGACTTTTTCAAAGGGAACGGAAAGGAGTGGGAAAGGATAGCCTTCCTTCAGGTCGTTCGCCATGGTGAAGGGGAGTTTCTTTAAATCATCAAGAGACCGGATATCCTCAGGACGCACGCCTGCCTTATCCAGATGCTCTTTATAAGCTGGCGACCCGTGATAGGCATGGGCCACGGTCCATTTCTATCCGTTTTACTGGTGTTCCTCCAGTTCCTGCGCAGTCTTCATTGCAGGCATAAAAGTCTTTGTCATTTGTTCTCCTACTACTGCATCATTCCCGGGATAATCAGAACGATTTGCGGAAATATGATCAGAATAATAATGGATACGATGCACGCGACGAGGAAATAGCTGACACTCTTAAAAATCGTTCCCAGCTCTATTTCAGGGGCCAGGGCTTTCACCACGTAGATGTTAACGCCCACAGGAGGAGTAATGGCGCCCATCGTGGTCACCATGGTCAGGATAATGGCGTACCAAATGGGATCAAACCCAAGTGCCATCCCAAGAGGGAAAAATATGGGGATGGTGAGAACAAGAAACCCCAGGGAATCGATGAAACAGCCGCCCACAAGATAAATAACCAGGATAAACGCCAGGATCACATAGGGCGAAACGGGGAGTGAAGAAGCAAATTCAGCAACCATGAAAGGAAGTCTTGTAACCGCCAGAAACCGACCGAAAATAATGGCGCCCGTAACCAGGAAAAAAACCATGCTCGATATTTTCAGGGAATCCGTTATGGAGCTCAAAAATCCCTTCCAGGAAAGTCGGCGCATGCTTACGGTAACAACAAGGGTAAAGAAGACACCCACCGCTCCGGCTTCCGTTGGCGTAAAAATGCCCGTATACAGACCGCCGATGACCATTACAAATATAGCAATGGCCTCCAGAACGCCCATGAGTGATCGAATCTTTTCACGAAACCCGACCTTTGGTCCAGCGGGCCCGAAATGGGGGTAGATCCTGCACAGTACCACGATGGTCAGAATAAAGAGCAGCCCCAGAAGAATGGCGGGCAGGATTCCGGCTAAGAAAAGTTTGATGATTGATTGTTCCGTCTGAAGACCGATAACAATCAATACCACGCTTGGAGGCATCACGGTTCCCAGGGTGCCTCCGGTAACCACCGTTCCGCTGCTCAACATGGTATCGTAATTATATTTTTTCATCTGGGGGAGGGCAACGGCCCCCATGGTGGCTGCCGTAGCCGTATTGGAACCGCAGATAGCCGCGAAAAGCTCATCCGCTCCGATGGTTGCAATGGCAAGTCCTCCCCGCCAGTGGCCAAACCACTTATAGGCGGCGTTGTACAACCTTTCGGCGATTCCCGAATTAAACGCGAGATAGCCCAGGAAAATAAACAGGGGAATGACCGTGAGGCCATAGGAGGAAAACGTACTCCACACATCGGTGGCCACCATATTGATGGCCGCGTTAAATGAAACAATGTACCAGAACCCGCAGAACCCTACGATTGCCATGGCAAATCCGACCGGCATTCCCAGAAAAAACATCACAGCGAGAAGGACAAGAATGCCTATTACTCCAATTGCGGTCGCGCTCAATTTTCACCCTCCTTGCTTCCTGCCAGAATCCTTAAAAAATCGGTAAGAAAAACGAGCGAGAGGACGGCGCAACCCAAGGCAACTCCATAGGCAAAAGGGTAGTAGACAATGCGCAACGTTTCCGTAACCTCTCCTGTTTCAAGGAGATTGTACGCATATTTGGAGATTTTCCAGGTCACAAGGGCGAAGAATGCCATGCACAGGAAATCGTTAATGCCGTTCAGGACCCGTTGGGCCCCTTTGGAGAACCCGAGGACCATTATGTCAACGGAAATGTGCCCCTTGCTGAATTGGGTATAGCCCAGAGCAAATGCGGTCAGAACAGCCCCGAAATATCCCATCAGTTCAAACGTACCGCTCACGGGCGCCCAGACAAGGCGAAGGAAGATGTTCCCACACGTCAAAACGATCATGGCCACAAGAAAGATACCGGCAATGAAAATCAAGGCCTTATTCAGATAATAACTAACCCTGTCTAAGAACAACATACAAGCCCTCCGCTACTCACCAGGGCATACCTGGTCTCTGCTCCCCCTTTCGGGGTCTCCCTGCCCGCCATTCCTGTAAGACCGATAACAGGCAAGCGGGACAGAGAGAGGGTTTTCCAGAAAGCAAACTTCCTTTCCTATTTTACGGAATGCTTTTGGGTAAACGCTTTGATGTCGTTTACAATCGCCTGTGCTGGCAATCCCTTTTCTCTGGCATCTTTCACCCATTGATCCGTGATGGGGATAAGCAGTTTGTCCCATGCAGCCTTTTCATCTTTTGAGAGTCGAATGACTTTCACATTTTCGTTCTTCTCCGACCATTCCATGGCATTTTTCACATGATCATCCATATAGGCGCCCGTCCAAACAGCCTGCTCGGGAGCAAGCTCATCCAGGATTTTTTTCACGTCGTCGGGCAGGGCATTCCATTTGTCCATATTCATGACGACAGCAAACGGGTATACCACCGCGTCGGTCATGGTCACGAATTTGCACAGCTCGGCAAACTTGAAATCCTTCATGACCTCAAGGGAGGTGAAAAGTCCCTTTACAACCCCTTTCTGCAAGGCTTCCGGTGTTGCGGGCATGGGCATTCCAACGGGGTTGGCGCCCCAGGCTTTCAGGATTTGTGCCGCCCCGCCCGATGCGCGAAGAGGAACCCCTTTGAGTTCTTCCAGGTTATTGATGGCCATTTTGGACATGATATTGGAAGGCGCCGTGGTGAACATGGTCAGAACCTTTACTTTGGAGAACTCTTCCGGCTGGTATTTCTGGTAAATGTCCCACAGGACAAGGCTGCCCACCAGGGAGTTGGGGATATCGAGGGGAAGGGCAGTCGCATTGGTCACAACAAAACGCCCCGGTTGGTAGGCCATGCACAGACAACCGATATCGGCCTGACCGGCGATAACGCCATCCATCATATTTTTGGCGTCAAGTAGGGTCCCACCCGGGAAGGTATTGATGGCCACTTTTCCATTGGTCCTTTTCTCCACTTCTTTTTTCCATTGTTCCATCTGAACGCATGGAAACGTGGGAGCCGGCGGAAAGTTTGCATAGGTTAATGTGATCGGTCCAGCCAAAGATGGTGAGGGGTTGAGAGTAATCGAAAACAATGAAGCCAAGAAAATCCCTGCGACAATACATCCTACTGTTCGTTTCATGAATCGGACCTCCCTTTCGTTAATGAACAAACTAAGTTAAACAGCACCCGAAAAACTTCTTTTTCACCCCCTTTCCCATGCCTCCCCGGAGTTCTTCGCTGCAAATGCAATCCACTACTTTACTCTCTCCGGTGGAGTACCTCAATGCGTCGAGTCGAACTTCATCAAATATATTTTTTCCAGAAGTCCGGTCCTTCCTTAAGCTTCTCCTGCCAGTAGGCGCCGAACTGTTCTTCAAAAAAGTTTTCCAGACGTCCGAACCACTTCCCGGTTTTCCTCTCGCCCTTTTCATGGGCTTCCAGAATGTCGTTGAGGAAAAAGTCGATATCCGAAAGCTTCTCCTTCGGGATGTACGCAAGGGCGCCTTTCTTGAGCGACCGGGCAAAATTCTCCGGATCCAGGGCATGAGCGGTCAACATCAGGGTAGGGATGCCTTTTTCCCTGGTGATGTTCAGGAGATCGTACCCCCGTACTCCCATGATATCCAGGATGGCGGCATCATACGGATTCCTGTCCAAAAGGGCCGCGGCTTCCTGAAAACCCGTGGCGCTGTCTACCGTGCAATCGTCCAGCAATTCCCTGAGAAGGTCGAGGATATCGGGCTCGTCATCTACAATTAGAATCCGTTTTCCTTTTAATTTTTCGTAACCCATTAAAACCTCCGACGGCATTCATGGCTGAAATAAGTCCAAAAACAATAGGCCACCATGAAGTACATGAAGAGCATGAAGCGTTTAAAGAAAAGAGATTTTGAGTGTTGTCTTCACGCAGCACTCAAAAGATGTTGGGTTCCACATACTCCCCGAAAACATTCCGGAACAGGTCCGCCATTTCTCCCACGGTTGCGTAACACTTGCAGCACGCCACCAGATACGGCATCACGTTGTTCTTTTCCACGGCCGCCTTTTCGAGGGCCTTCAGGGAGGCTGTAACCGCCTTATTATCCCTTTCCTTCTTGAGCGTTTTCAACCGATCAATCTGGAGCTGGGCCCAACTTTCATTGTATTCATGAAGTTCCACCTCCATGTCCACGCCTTCTGTATATTTATTCACCCCTACCTTAATGACCTCGTCATTCTGCAGCTTTTTCTCGTACTCGTAGGCCTGCCTCGACACCTCCCGCTGCACAAAGCCGGAGGAAACCGCCTCCACCATTCCACCCAGTTTTTCCACTTTTTCCATCTCTTCCATGATTTTCGCTTCCATTTCCTTGGTTAGCGTCTCCATGAAATAGGAACCGGCAAGAGGGTCTACCGTGTCTCTGAGGCCGATTTCATCCATCAAAATCTGGAATGTCCGCAAGGAAAGGAGAGCCGCACGCTCGGTAGGAATGGTGAAGGCCTCATCAAAGGAACACAGAGCCGTTGTCTGGGCGCCTGAGAGGGCCGCCGCAAGGGCGTAGTAGGCCCCGCGCATGATATTGTTCTCCGGCTGCTGTTTGGTCATACCGCTTCCGCCGCCGCCGAATATGCCTCTCAGAAAGAGGGATTTTTTGTCCTGAACATCATACCTTTCCCTCAGAAGAGTGGCCCACAGTTTTCTTGCGGCCCTGAATTTGGCCACCGTTTCCCACATGTTGCCATAGATATTGAGGTTAAAAGAAAATCTCCCCACAAAATCCTCGGCCTTGTATCCCCTGGCAACCACATTGTCGATATAGGCAAAGGCAATCAAAAGCGCATAGGAAATCTCCTGCGCCGGCGTGCATCCCGATTCCCTGATGTGATATCCGCAGACCGATACCGGATTGCAGCGGGGAAGTTCTTTCATGGAATATTCAATGGTATCGCCTATCAACCGCACCGCGGGCTCCACGGGATAGATCCACGCCCCTCTTCCCACGATTTCCTTGAGGATATCGTTCTGGGGTGTGGCCGATATCTGTTCTTTTTTATAACCGAATTTTTCCGCCACCGCCTGATACATGGCCAACATGATGGCTGCCACGGCATTGATGGTGAGCCCGCTGCCGATCTTATTGAGCTGGATATCCTTGAAGGCGATCTCAAAATCCTTCAGGGAATCCACCGCCATGCCCACCCGGCCCACCTCTCCTTCCGCCATCTCATTGTCGGAGTCGTACCCCATCTGGGTGGGTAGATCGAAGGCGACGTTCAGTCCGGTCTGTCCGTGGGAAATCATCAGTTTGAACCGCTCATTGGTTTCTTCAGGGGTGCCGAATCCCGTGTACTGTCTCGTTGTCCAGTTTCGGCTCCTGTATCCGGAAGGGTGTATGCTCCTCGTAAACGGAAATTCTCCCGCGTCCCCCAGATCCTTTGCGTAATCAAACCCCACCCTCTCCAGATCTTCCTGAGTGTATACGGGCTTCACCTTGATGCCCGACTGCAAGATGACTTCCTTGATGGCGTCTTTTTCATCCTTTATATAGGTTGCTACTCCCATTTCTTGCACCTCATTTATTTAGAGCTAACTTTTTTCAGGAAGGCACGTTTTCTTTGATAAAGCCAACAATTTCATCAAAGTGCGTTCCACCAGGAAACACACCGGAAATCCCTAATTCTTTCAAAAGCGGGATATCCCGGTTGGGAATCACTCCCCCTAACAGCATCAGTTTGTCATCCACCCCCTCTTTTGCCGCCAGGTCCATCAGCTTCCTGCAGATCGGGATATGGGCGCCCGACATGATGGAAAGGCCGACCACATCCACATCTTCCTGCAACGCCTGGTTAACAATGCCGGCAACGGTTTGATGAAGGCCGGTGTAGATTACCTCCATCCCCGCCTCCCGCATGGCGTGGGCAACGACCTTGGCGCCCCGATCGTGGCCGTCAAGGCCCGGTTTGGCCAGAAGTACCCTGATTTTTCTGTTCGTCATTTTTCCCGTTCTCCCCCGTTCTCCTCGGTTCCATACTGTTTATCAAATTCCGCTAAAACAATGTCCTGTCCGCGCAAAATATGTTCCCGAACCAACGCCGATACTTTTCTCTCGTCTCTTTCTCGAATGCCGTTCAGCATCAACCGATGATCCGCGCTGCTTATCCTGGCCATCTCCTCCACTTTCAAAATAACGTATCTGAAACGGAAAATATAGGTTTTCAGATCATCGATCATTTTTACGAGTCTCGGACTGCGACTCAGGGCATAGAGTAATTCATGAAATTCCGTATTGATTTTTGGAAGGGCTGCCAGGTCACCGGCCTCTAAAGCGGTCTCATATTCCAAAAGTTTATCTTCAAGGACAACCAGATCTTCTTCGCGATGATGCAGGGCGGCGAGACGAGCCGCATAGCTTTCCAGCACACTCCTGATCCCGAAGGTTTCTTCGATGTCCACTCTCGTGAGACCCGTAACAAAAAATCCCCCCTTTGGATCTCTTTGAAGCAATCCTTCCCTTTCGAGTTTATGGAGCGCCTCCCTTACGGGCGTTCTACTGATCCCGAAGGTCTCTGCCAGACGGCTTTCCACCAGGCGTTCTCCGGCACACAATTCGCCGGTCATAATAGCCCGCCTTAGTTTCTCGTGTACGGAGTCGCCGAGAGATTTTCTCTCGGGAAGCGAATCAAACAGCGGTACGTCCCGATTCGAATTTACAGCATTCATGACCATACAAATTGTCCTTCATCCCTCAATCGGCAATCCTAAAGTCCTACCCACTTGGCGATATTGGGCTGAAGAATTTCGTGCGTTCCTCCTCCATAGAGCAGAAACCGATTGTCCCTGTAATACCGCTGGGCTGAATATTCCATGGAATAGGCATAGGCGCCGAAGATGCGGGTAGCCTGATCCCCTGCCCTGCAGGCCGCCTCTGTGGCGAAATATTTTGCCATGGAAGCCTCTTTCAACGCTTCCATTTTCTGGTCAATCATATGGGAAGCCTTGTAGGTAAGCAGATGGGATGCCTCCAGATCCACGGCCATGTTGGCAATTTTGGCCTGGATCAGTTGATAATTTCCGATCGTCTTTCCGAACTGGGCCCGTTCGTGGGCATATTTTATGGAATCGTCCAGAGCCGCGCGCTGCAGCCCGACGGCAAGCGCACCGGTCATGGTCCGTATCTCCGCAAGGATGGTCAATAGGTTGCTAAGGCCACGACCTTCCTGCCCCAACATGTTCTCCAGGGGAATAACGCAATCTTTAAAAGAAATCTCGGAGATGGGCGTGGTCCGGGTCCCCAGCAGATCGAACGGCTTTCCGCAGGAAAAGCCCGGCGTATCCCTCGGGACAAAGAAAAAGTTCAGACCTTTGAATTTCTTTTCGGGATCGGTCTGCATCAGAACGGTATAGAAATCCGCCACGGGGCCGTTTGTCACCCAGGTTTTCATTCCGTTGATGACATACCCGTCATTCGTTCGTTTGGCAATCGTGCTCACATTGCCCAGGTCGGAACCGGCTTCAGGCTCGGTAAGACAGAAACAGGCCACCTTTTCCCCGCGCATGGCAGGAAGAAAATATTTCTGACGCATCTCTTCCGTACCGAAGTGAAAGAGAAAGTTGGTTCCCATCAGACTTTGCATGGCCGTTATGGCGCCCAAGCTCATGAGCCCTCTGGCTACTTCCTCGCAATTGATGCAAAAAAGCGTGGTGTTCCCGCCCGATCCCCCTTTATCTTTCGGATATCTCGTCCCGTAAACTCCCATTTTCGCTATCTGTTTAAACAGATCCATGGGGAATTCACCCTTTTCATCGATCTCTTTGGCCCTGGGAATAACTTCCTTGTCCACAAAACGGGCCATATTCTTTCTAATCAGTACTTCAGCATTTGACCTGACCATTTACTCCTCCGTTCAAGGCATGGGGCACTGCACAGTATTCCATCATGTTTTCGCTATCGCCCTTTCAGCTGGCGGATCATCTCAGGAACCACATCATTGAAGTCTCCCACAATGCCCCAGTCCGCTACCTGAAAAATGGCCGCCCTCGGATCTCTATTAATCGCGACGATATATCTGGAGTTCATCATTCCGGCTCTGTGTTGGATGGCCCCTGAAATTCCACAGGCAATATACAACTCCGGCCGGACCGACTGTCCCGTCTGTCCCACCTGTTCCTCGGAGGTAATCCACCCTTCTTCCACCGCCACCCGGGTTCCCGCAACCTCTCCATCCATGAGGTCGGCCAGCTCCCGCAACATCTGAAAGCCCTTGTCATCCCCAACCCCTCTACCGCCCGCAACAATGGTTTTGGCCCCCGCCAGATCCACATCCCTCTTCTTTTCCTTGACGATCTCAAGAACCGTCGTTCCGATCTCTTCCTCTGTGAACGTGGTCTTGTGCGAAATACAGACCGCATTTTCCTTTCGATTCTTTCGCACTTCCATCACTCCCGGCCTCACGGTAGCCATCTGCGGGCGGGAATACCGATTAGCAATGGTAGCCATGATATTTCCACCAAAGGCAGGCCTTGTCTGCAAGAGCAGCCCTTCCTCGGGGTCTATGGTCAGTTCCGTGCAATCCGCCGTCAATCCTACGCCCACCCGGCGGGAAACCCTGGGCGCCAGGTCCCTTCCGATATGGGTGGCGCCCATGAGCAGAATATTCGGCTTGTATTTTTCCAACAGTTCGCTGATGACTTTGCAGTAAGCGCCGGTCCGGTAATGCATCAGGTCTATGTCTTCAGCCAGGTACACCCTGTCTGCTCCGTATTTCATCAGTTCATCAGCCAACTTTTCTACGTGGTTTCCAAGCAGAATTGCCGATACTTCCTGATTGAGTGTCTCAGCCAGTTCCTGTGCCTTGCCAAGGAGTTCAAGAGAAACCCTTCCAAGAACGCCTTCTCTTTGCTCCGCGAACACCCATACCCCTTTCCTGTCGCTGAAGTCCGGAATCACTCTTGGTTCCGCATCTGATGCGATCGCCTTTTCCCCGCACGCTTCAATGCAGGCCCCGCATGATGTGCATCGCTCCAGGATATGCGCCTTTCCATCAACGACCGCCACCCCTCCGTACGGGCAGGCCCTTTCGCACCGTTTACAACCGCTACAGAGATCCACATCTATGAGAATAGTCATCATCCATCTCCCTGATAATCCAATCCAGTCGCTCTTATTTAAAGGAGTCGGTTCTCTTTCAACTTCCCGATGAGACCGCTCACCCTTGTTGCCGTGTCACCCTCAAAAACCTCCCCCTGTCGTTTGAATTTGGGAGAAAAAGTCTTGATCACATGGGTCAGGGACCCTTCGAGCCCCAAATCATTCACCTGCATGCCGATATCCGCCGCGTTCCAAACCTTGATGGGCGCTTTTTCCCTGCAGGCATCAATCAGCCCCGCCACGGTTGCGTACCGGGGAGAATTCAGTTCGCCGATAACCGTGAGCAAGGCGGGCAAACGACACTCCACACGCTCGTATCCATCCTCAAGCCGTCTCCTCACCACCATGCTTTTCTCGCCCACTTCCTCTATTCCACACACGTAGGACACCTGTGGAATCCCTAAAAACTCCGCCACCTGCGGCCCGATCTGGGCCGTATCCCCGTCAATGGCCTGACGTCCGCAAAGAATCAGATCGTACTCTCCAATCTTCTTCAGGGCCTTGCCGAGCGTGGTTGAGGTCGCCCACGTGTCGGCGCCCGCAAAGGCCCTGTCGGAGAGCAAAACGCCTTTGTCCGCCCCCATCCCAAGGGCCTCCGATACGGCATCAATGGCTTGAGGAGGTCCCATGGAGAGGACGGTCACCTTACCTCCGACGGTCTCCTTGAGATGGACGGCCGCCTCCAGGGCATGACGATCATCCGGGTTGATAATGCTCTCTATCCCTTCCCTGATCAGGTTGCCTGTCTTCGGGTCCAATTTCACATCGCTTGTGTCCGGAACCTGTTTCACTAAAACAATGATGTTCATGATGGTTACTCCGATCGGTTTTCTTGTTGCCTCAAATCTGCAGTTCGTTTTTCGTTATTATCTTGAAATCGTGCAGCGAAGAGCTAAGTGCTAACAGCTAATTGCGTCTTTTTGCTGTTAAATGATTTTCTCTTCCTTGAAACGTTTCAAATCCTCTTCCGAATATCCAATTTTTCCGTACAACAGACGGTTATGTTCTCCAAAACGGGGGGGGAAAGACAGGGTTTGATTTTGCTCCTCCAGAAACGGCGTTCCCGACGGCGCGGGCGCCAGGGTCACTTCCGTCCCGGATACCGGATCCACCGTGCTCAGAAGACGCCTTTCCACGAGCGGATCCGCAATCACTTCTTCCATGGTGTTGATCTTGCTTACGGGCAGGGTAATAGATTGAAACAGTTCGATGAGTTCGGCCGAGCTGTGTCGCCTGGTACTGCGGCTGATTGCCTGGTTTACATTTTCCACGTCGCCTATGCGGCCCTGATTTTTTTCATAGGCAGGCCGATCCAGCTCCCTGAACATATCCTGTGAAACCATTGCCTTCCACTGCCGGTCGTTTCCTACCGCGAGATAGATATACCCATCCATTGTCTGGAATACGGAAACCGGGCAGAAAAACTCGTGGGTGTTTCCACGGCGGGTGGCTTTTTTGCCGAAACTGGCAGTAAAGGTGATGGGGACCGTCAGCCAGGAAAGAGAGGATTCAAACATGGAGAGGTCGATGCGTGATCCCTGCCCCGTTACGGCTCTCTTATACAGGGCCTTCATAAGGGAACCGTAGGCATGTTCACTGGTTCCCATATCCGGCAGAGGAATCCCCATGGCCTGTGGAGTCCCGCCGGCCTCGCCGGTCATCTCCATAAGCCCGGATCTGGCCTGAAGGACCGGATCATAGGCGCCCTCGTTGCTGTCCGGTCCGAACCCGGTCACACCCAACCAGATGATATCCTCTTTGACCGCCTTGAGGGATTCATAATCAATTCCGAGTTTTTCGTAATTTCGAGGAAGTTGATTGGTCGCAAAAATATCGGCCTTCAACTCTCTTATCAGGGAATAGAAGATCTCCCGCCCTTTCGGCTCGGCCAGATTCAGCGTCAGGGCCTTTTTGCCGGCATTGATGCAGAGGAAATAGGCGTTCATCCTTTCCTCTCCGAGGACATTTTCACCAATCAACCTGTTAGGATCCCCGTAAACAGGATGCTCCAGCCTGATGACCTGCATGCCATCCTGTGCCAGCCTGTAGGTTAAATAAGGGAGCACCGTGGCCTGTTCCAGAGAAAGAACGGTAAGATTTTTGAAAAGCTCCATATGCGCCTCCAAAGCGGGGATTTCCTGCACGGAATGGGAAACGGGTAACGAAAAAGTTCTCCGAACCTGGGGTACTGTATGCCGTATACCGTGCACTGTATTCGGTGTCAAGAATAATTTCGACCTATCCTGTTCAAATTCCCTGACAGCGAAATACAGACTCAGGAAACCATTCGTGCCATTGTTTTTGAATAAGATACATTTTGGCCAAAAGATGGGATTAGATATTAGGGATGTGAGCATCAATTGCAGCTTTCAGGTTTGATACCTGCCCCCGTAACCGCATTTCGTCGTTACGAAAAATTACGGGTTGATCGCGCGCCGCAAATTGTTATTATTAAGGATACTTTTTTTGAAACCTTTTCATCATTAATGGTTCTAAAATATAAATAGATTGCAGGTATTACCGGGAGGAGAAGAATGCCTATATATGAATTTAAATGCAGAAAATGCGGAAATGTTTATGAATCGCTATGCTTTCGCACTTCAGGAGAGGACAAAGGGCCGTGTCCCTCCTGCGGGGAACAGGAGAGCGACAAGCTCCTTTCCACGTTCTCATCAGTGAACTCCGGCTCTGAACACGGTCTTGGGAGCAGTGCAGCGTCGTCGTGCGGATCCCATGGAGGATTCTCCTGAGCAGGGTAATGGAATCCGGCCGTGAGCCGGAAATCCGTTTGGCGGTAAATGATTTGGAACCTATTGAACAAAAACAGAAAGGAAACAGTATGAGCATTTGGATATTGCTGCTGATCGTCGTGGGATGGGTGCTCCTTCAGGCCTACATCCTGCCGAAATTCGGAATCTCCACCTGAATGAAAAACAGTTGCCAGGTTGGCGACCCCCAAAAGACCATCACGCACATAGAGACGAAAGGGGGAAATATCCCCAAGTAGGGCCTTCTTAGAAACTTGATAGCCCCATTTCCTGAAGGTTCTCTTTTCGGGCGATGGGGCTTTTCAAGTCTGTTATCTTGACCTCATCCGGTCAATTGCCGCTCCGATGTCCTGAAGATTTTTCAAGGCCTCGGGCCCACTCACCTTCATACTTTCCCGGTCGCCGATCCAGAGAAAATGAAGTCGTTCCATTTTGCGTATCCCACCCCAGTACTTTTCAACTTTCCAGGAAGATTCCAGAGGAAGCAGATCATTTCTCAAGGAAAGCATCCCGTAATTTAAACGAATCCCTTCCCTGCTCACGGAAACCGCGCTAAAGCCAAAAAAAGGGCTGTTGAAGAACCAAAACATAATCCCGATCCAGATAAGCGAAGCGATAACTGACTTTTGTCTTTTCTTCTTAAGAGACAGGAGCAAGATCGATAGAAGCACGCCCATGGACAAGAGCATGATCGTATCCTGGACAAAAAGCGATTTAATAATAAAGGTCTGTGTTTCCATGTTTTTTCTTTTAGCACTTCCGATTTCCCGGTGTCAATGTGCTTGGCCAAACCCACTCCCTGAATTTGAAATCCTCTGCCCGATAATTTATCTAAGAGACAATGTTTCTCTTGACAGTTTGAATTCCGCTCTGATAGATTCCGTCCGAAATTCTTGAGTGGAATTCATTTTTTTTAAAAACCACAAATATTTTTTATTTGCTTTGATTAGTTAAACTATATTACTGAATCAGCAGGAGGAAACCCACCAATGCGAACTCTCAGGCATCTTTCCCTTTTCCTTTTTCTTATCATCAGTTTTATAACCACGCCCGCCCTGGCGGGTCACGGCGGCCCCAAACACGAGAAGGCGACGATCGAAGGCGGTGAAACCGTCAACATATCAGGCATTATCTTAGACAGCCACAAGGAACCGGTCGGTGAAGCGGAAGTGGAAATTCTCTTCAACGGGAAAGAAATCGACCGGGTGGTCACCGCGAAAAACGGAAAATACGTATCCCGTTTCCAGGCGGAAAAGGGTAAAGTGGTAACTTCAACGGTTGAAGTGAAAGCCAGCAAAGCCAGTTTCAAGACCAATCAAATTGATTTCAAGGGTTCGGAACTGGCCAGATCGGGGGATCATTTTTACATCAGCGAGGATATTAGCCTCGATAGGGTACTGGGGCCTGCGTTCTGGATTTCGACCGTCATATTCATCCTTGCCTATGTTCTTATCGCATTTGAACTGCTCCACAGGACCGTGGCGGCCATGCTGGGCGCCGCCGTCATGCTGGTAATCTCTTATACCATCGGAACGGTTAACCCGGCCTACCATATCTTCTCTTTCGATAGCGCCATCAGTTCCATTGATATGAACGTAATTTTGCTGCTCCTGGGGATGATGATTATCGTGGGGGTTTTGAAAAACACAGGGGTATTTCAGTGGTGCGCCTATGTATCCTATAAATTGGCCAAAGGGAAGGTGTTCGTCCTTGCTGTCTATCTAATGATATTCACGGCCGTTGCCTCCGCCTTTCTGGATAATGTTACCACCATGCTCCTGTTGACCGGCGTGGCCATTGAAATCTGCATCTCCCTCTCTATTAATCCCCTGCATCTCCTGATTCCCCTGGTCCTCGCTTCGAACATCGGAGGTACCGCCACCCTCATTGGTGATCCGCCCAACATCATGATCGGCTCCTATGCGGGATTGACATTCATGCACTTCGTGTCCGCCCTGGCCCTCATCTGCGCCGCGTGCATGGTGGCCCTTATTATCTTCACCAAACTGGTATGGGGAAAGAGCTACGCTTCCGCAAAGGTGGATAATATTGCGGAATATATCAAGGATCTCAAGGAAAAATACCGGATCACCGATCCCAGACTCCTCACCTATGGCCTGGCGGTGCTGGGGTTCGCCGTCTTTCTCTTCTTGAGCCATGGATACTGGCACATGGAGGTCAGCGTGGCGGCGATCATGGGAGCGGCGGTACTTTTAACCATTGCCGTTATTACGGACAAGGTGGATCTGATTCATCTGATCGAAAAAGACATCGAGTGGCCCACACTCATGTTCTTCATCTTCCTCTTCATCCTGGTCGGCGCGGTGGAACAAAGTGGACTTTTGGCCGTTGTCGCGGACTGGATACTGCGTCTTTCCGCGGGCAATTTTTATATTGCATGCGCCCTCATTCTGTGGGTGGCAGCCATCATGTCGGCTTTTGTGGATAATATCCCGTTCACGGCCACTATGCTGCCCATCGTCGGGTATCTGAGTCAGGTCATTCCGGGAGCGGAAAGCACCCTCTGGTGGGCATTGGCAATAGGGGCCTGTTTTGGTGGAAACGGAACGATCATCGGGGCCTCGGCAAACGTGGTCACCATGGGAATCGCTGAAGCAAGGGGCTACAAGATCAGCTTCATCGACTTCATGAAGGTTGCATTTCCCTACATGATCCTCACCATTGTGATAGCCCACATCTGGTTGCTCATCTTCAGGCCAACCTAAACATTATCGGATTTCACCCCGCCCCGTCCTTGTTTCAGCCCTTTCCAAGGGTTGAAACGGGACGGGTCTCACTCTCGCCACAAGATGCATTTCAAATTCCCTGGCAACCATATACGGTTCTGGAATCCATTCCGTCACAAGGTCTTTTTTGCTGCCCCATCTGATTTCTATGGAGCGCCGGTCCTTCTATGCTGGTACGGAAGGGCTCGCTGGAATCCAATAGGCTTCCTTGTACCAGCATAGAAGGACCTCTCAACGGTCGGTAAAGGTTTATCCAAGATGCGGCAGCAAAAAAGACCTTGTGACTCCATTCTACCAGGATTTTTGAATTAAGATAGCACCTTTCAGCCTCTTTTCGCGGTAAGGAAAAAACCCAGGCTGATGCCCAGGCCCAAAAGGCCCACCGGCCAGAACGGGCTTGCCCCGATACCGTGATCCCTCGCCAAATCGATGGCCAACCCCAGAAAGGGGGCTATCAGCATGGTGGAAACACTCTTCGCCTGGGACTCTATGGAAAGGACGGTAGCTCCCTGTAATTTGTCCGTATTGACGTTAAAACGGCTGATCAGGATCGGCCGCCAGATATTCTGCAGGATGTAAAGTGTTACAAATCCAAGAATCATCACCGTGTAGATGCCGTAAAACATGGCCGGCAGCAGGATAAGTCCGACCAGCACGGTTACACCCCACAGGAATCGGGCGGCATAGTCCTCCTCCCCTTTCTTTTCTACCAGTCGATAGGCATTTCGGCTGGCAACGGCAGACAAGAGGAATAGAATAAAAAAAACAGGCCCGATGAGAACAACCGATTTTTGTTCGTCGGTCAGATCCATCCCGGAAAACAGGACCGCCGTCACCGGAAGCGCCGCGGATTTCAAAATAGGTTGCAGATAATCCTTGGAAGCCTTGAAAAACCCTTCAAATCCCATTGATTCCAAAATAAGCCTTTTGAGGCTCGCTCTTTTAAAGGAGATCAGCAAGGCATCCTTCAGGTGTCCCAGCATCCGCCTGACGGAGAGCCTGTCCACCACCTTTCCATCCAGTTCCCGCGGATAGCTTGCCAGGTTCAGAATATTCAACCCATACGGAATGATCGCAAAAAAGAAAACATAAATAAAGTTGCTGGTTGTGAAGACAAAAACACATGCCAGCAGCACGGATACGGCGGAACCTATTTTGCTCCACGAACGGGTATAGCCATACACACGCGTCCGGTCTTTTATCCGGTCTTCCATCTCCAGCCACATGAAAATGATCGATTTATGGGTCCCGCTTCGAAAAGCCTCCCCAATAGCGAAAAAAAACATAGCCGGCATCAAAAAAAGAATCAGGGAATGCTGTTCCAGCACCCCTCGCAGGGAAAGCGTCCCGGAAAAACCGAAGATGAAAAAGCTGACAATATAGGCCGCAAAGCTGAAAATCATGGCCCTGCGACGTCCGCTTAAATCGGCAATGGCGCCACTGGGTATTTCCATAATGTTGATCATGATCTCGCGAAACGCGATAAGCAGACCAATGACGAAATATGATAATCCCATCTGCCTGAAAGCAAGCAGCAGGAAATACTCGTAGTACTGCTGGTTTTTCAAGAACCCGTACAGACTGAATTTCTTAAGCATTCCTCTCCTCGCGGAAGCATCCGGGCGCTTTTCCAAAAAACGGTAAAAAGAGTTTACATTTATTCGTTCAAGGTTTATTCAACCAACCATACGAAGTCTTAAAGGAGGTACAGACAATGGTAAAACACAGGGTGATTCTATTTAAACCATTTCCTTTTGAGACGGGGCAGAAAATCCATATTGACGGCGGACCTCGCGGGGGAGATTGGGAAGTCCTTGAAGTGACCGAACGTAAAGTCAAACTTCTGTGTCCGGTCTCTTTCAGGGAATTTGACTGGGACCGATTCTGCTACCATGTTGAAGAACAGGACTGGGCTGAATGGCCGCGACATGAGTAAATAAGCATTTCTTATGATTGCTGCGAATTGAGCCAACTCTGGGCCTGGGTAACGGTCACGGCGATAACATTCGCCACATTTTCCATGTCCGCCCCCCGGTGGAGCACGTTGAAAGGCCGGCTTATCCCCATCAGGAGAGGGCCGACCACCTTGGCGCCCCCCAGCCGTTCCAGAAGCTTGTAGGCAATATTCCCGGAGCTGAGATTCGGGAAAATAAGGACATTGGCGGGCCCCCCAAGCCGATTAAAAGGATATTCGTTTGTAAGAATTCTTTCCGCGACCGCGGTATCCGCCTGCATCTCTCCATCGATAATCAAATCGGGATTCTGTCGGCGGACAATGTCCACCGCTTCCTTCACACGCACCGCCTCGGGATGCACCGTACTGCCGAAATTGGAAAAGGAAAGCATAGCCACCCGAGGTTTGATGTCGAAAAATTCCGCCATTTCGGCTGTCTGTAATGCAATTTCGGCTAATTCCTCGGCGCTGGGATAAAAATTGACCGTGGCGTCGGCAAAAAGAAGGGTACGCTCCCGGAACACCATGAGATAAACCCCTGATACTTTCGATACCCCGGGTTTTTTTGAGATCACCTGCAGCACCGGGCGTATGGCATCCGGATAATAACGCCATATCCCGTGCACCTGCCCGTCCACAATCCCTTCATTCACCATCATGGCCCCAAAAACATATCTGTTTCTAAGCTGATGCCTCGTCTCATCCATAGACCATCCCTTCCGTCCCCTCATGCCAAACAGCTTTTCTGAGAACTGCTCAAAAAGAGGGCTTTCCAGATGATCCAGGATCTTAATCCCTTCAAGAGATATGTGTAGTTCTTCCGATAATTTCTCTATTTCCGTCCTATTTCCCAACAGCCACGGTCGCGCGATTCCGTCCCTGACCACCTGATGAGCGGCCCGCAAGATAACGGGATGGTTGCCTTCGGGCAGGACAATGCTTCGGGGATCCTGTTGGGCGCGGATCATAATCTTCCGCATAATTTCACGCTCAGGACCCAACATCGCTTCCAGGGCCTGCACATATCCCTCCTGGCTGGGTATCCCTTTTCTTGCAACACCGCTCTTGATGGCGGCGTTGGCCACCGCGGGGGCCACTTTCAGCAATACTCGTGAATCCAGTGGCTTAGGGATAATATACTCAGAACCGAACTGGATCGGTTTCCCCCCATAGGCCCTTATCACCGAATCGGGGACATCCTCCCGGGTCAGCTCCGCCAGCGCTAGCACGGCCGCAATTTTCATCTCCTCGTTGATGGCCGCCGCACGCACGTCCAGAGCGCCCCTGAAAATAAATGGAAAACCAAGCACATTGTTTACCTGATTGGGAAAATCGGACCTTCCCGTTCCCACGATGGCATCGGGTCTAGCCGCTTTGGCCTCATCGTACCCTATTTCAGGCTCCGGATTGGCTAACGCAAATATGATCGGGTGATCATTCATCAACGATAGATGGTACGGAGTGAAGGCCCCTTTCACCGACAGACCCATGAGGACATCGGCCCCTTTCACCGCCTCTTCCAGGGTACGCGCAGGACTGTCCGTGGCGAACAATTCCTTGTAAGGGTTCATTCCCTTGGTCCTTCCCTTGTAAATGACGCCCCCTGAATCCAGAACAATAATATTCTCCCTTTTTACGCCAAGCTGCACCTGCATTTTTGCACTCGCTATTGCGGCGGCCCCGGCCCCGTTAATGACGACCCGAATATCTTCGAGATTTCGTCCCGTAATTCGACAGGCATTCAAAAGAGCAGCCCCCGAGATGATCGCCGTTCCATGCTGATCATCGTGAAAAACAGGAATATGCATCTCGGAAATCAGGCGCTCCTCGATGTAAAAGCATTCCGGCGCCTTGATGTCTTCCAGATTGATGCCGCCGAATGTGGGCTCCAAACGTTTGACGGTGTCAATAAATGCATCGGGATCATCCGCATCCACTTCAATGTCAAAGACATTCAGATCCGCAAACCGCTTAAAGAGAACGCCCTTCCCTTCCATAACCGGTTTGCCGGCCACCGGCCCTATATTGCCTAATCCCAGAACGGCGCTTCCATTGGTGATAACTCCGACGAGATTTCCGCGAATAGTGTACTCAAAAGAAAGGTCCGGGTTTTCCTGTATCTTGAGACAGGGAACGGAGACCCCGGGGGTATAGGCCAGGCTCAAGTCATAAGGGGTGACACACGGTTTGCTGGGAATGACTTCAATCTTTCCGGGTTTTGGCTCACTGTGATACCGAAGCGCCTCTTTTTCATATAACATGGTTAAAAATCCTCATGCCAGGGTTTGCGATAAAAAGAATTTTTCATTGGTGCAAGCCAATGAATGTTGGCATCATATCACAAACGCACCTTGTACCCATACTGGATTTTCGTCACTGGTAAAAAATGCAAGCCCGACGAACCATTAACGGCAAATGAGGAGCCGTAAATTGATGCCCAAAAAGGAACTGAAGGAGCGGGAAGCGTCGGGAACGTAAAGGCAGCCCCCTTGTTCGTAGGAAACGGGAATTACCGTCTAAAATCCGGATCGGCCCTGATCGACCAGGGCGATAACGCCACGGCCGGGACGCTCACAGGAACGGATCTGGACGGATGCAATCGGATTTTTAACGGCGCCGTTGACATCGGCGCCTACGAGCATACGGTTGTGCCGCTTCCCACCTACGGACAGACGTTTCCGTACACCGCAGCCGTAACTCCCCAGAGAAGAACCGACCCGGCCCTGGCAGGACCCATCGGCGTCGGAACCATTGCAACGGGAGG
>JBBSAR010000019.1:0-20900 GCA_038252125.1 Desulfatiglandales bacterium | reverse complement strand
GACGAGAATGATCCCATTGCGCTCGCCTACAAGGCTATCTTTCCGGACCTTATGGAACCGTTTGAAAAGATGCCCGAAGATTTGAAAAAACATGTTCGATATCCCAAGGACCTCTTCGATATTCAGGCCGCCGCATATACCAAATATCATATGGAAGATGCGCAGGTTTTTTATAATCAGGAAGACCTCTGGCAGCTCCCTGACGAGATGTATGGAGACCATCGGCAGAAAATGGAGTCTTACTACATCATCATAAAGCTGCCGGAAGGGGATAAAGACGAGTTTTTGATTATGCTTCCGTTTACCCCATCCAAAAAGGACAACATGATCGGATGGCTGGCGGCCAGGAGTGATCTGCCCTATTACGGAAACCTGATCGTCTACAAACTGCCCAAGGAAAAACTGATCTACGGTCCCATGCAGATTGAGGCAAGGGTGGATCAACAGACGGAGATTTCCAGAGAACTGAGTCTCTGGGATCAGAAAGGGTCCAGCGTTATTCGGGGAAACCTGCTGGCTATCCCTGTCTGTGATTCTTTTATCTATGTGGAGCCCATTTATCTGGAGGCGAAACAGGAGGAAAGATCGGGGGCCGGGGCGGATGATGCATCACCGGAGGGTCGTGGAAAATCGCGAGAAAAGGATGTCCCGAGTTCTCTTTGGCGCGAAAAAGCCAGGGTTTCCTCGCTGTCGGAATTGAAAAGGGTGATTGCGGCGTTCGGCAACCGGGTCGCCATGGAGGAGACCCTGGATAAGGCCTTGATGAGCGTATTAAGTGGGGAGAGTTCCGTCAGAGAAGGGACAATTCCGGCCGCAAAAGAGGTCCTCCTCACCTCTTCTCTCGGTGTCCAGGCCTTGGAACATTACAATAACGCGAAAGCTTATCTCCGGGAGGGAAACTGGTCCGGATACGGCGAAGAACTGGACAAAATGGAGAAGGTTCTAAAAGAACTGGGGAACCAAGGGGATAGGAAATAAGGTTGTAATTCGCGGAGAGGTGGGCTATTATCACCCGTTTACGGAAAACCTAATGCCCGTGTGAAAGGACGAATAAATTCGAGGATGAATCAGGACAGCACGCTCAATCTGGGCATTTTCTCTGATCTGTTTTTGAACATTGAAGAGAGTTTGCAGGAACTATTCGCTTCCCGCGTACCCCTTGTTCAAGATATTGGAAAACATGCGCTTATGAAGCAGGGCAAGAGATTGCGGCCCCTTATTTTTGTCCTTTCATGCCGGCTTTGTAATTATGGCGGGGGGGACATCTATGCGCTTTCGACTATTTTTGAATGTATCCATGCCGCATCCCTTCTCCATGACGATGTCCTGGATAATGCTGAAATCAGGCGGAACAGGCCTTCGGCCAATCAGGTCTGGGGCAACCAGGCTGCTGTTTTAGGGGGGGATTTTCTGTTTTCAAAAGCGCTTTCTTTTGCTTCAGGCGCCAACAGTGTAGAATTTTTGAAAATCCTGACAGGCAGCACCGCCAAGATGACCGAAGGCCAGATCCTGGAATTGGAACATACCGATAACTGGGGGCTTACGAGAGAACAGTATATGGATATTGTTCGGGGGAAGACGGCAGCTCTTATCTCATCCGCCTGTGAGTGCGGGGCGATTATTTCCGGCGTTTCGTTAAGGGAAAGAGAAGCCCTGGCTGGATTCGGCCTCAATGCGGGCATTGCGTTCCAGCTCATTGACGATCTTTTGGATTATACTTCTTCGGAAGAGGTTTTTGGAAAACCAGTTGGAAAAGACCTGCTGGAAGGAAAAATCACATTGCCTCTCATCTATGCCCTTGAGGGATTTGAAGCCGATGAAAAAGATCGAATAACGCAACGTTTCGTCAGCAGACAGGCCAACGAGGAAGACCGTGAAGGATTGATCCGTGCCGTGAGGACGGGCGGAGCCATCAGCCGTGTCAGGAAAGAGGCCCAAGGGTTCGTAGACAAGGCATCAGATTGTTTCCACCTGTTTCCCGATTCTCCCGCCAAAACACAACTCCTCCACTTGAACGGTTATATTACAAAGAGAAATTTCTAATCCCGTGGTCATGCTTCACTGACAGGTGTTTTCATGAAGAAAACAAAGAATTCAGGGGTATCCCGAGAGGTCATCCGCTTTGCGGGATTCTTGAAAAGCCGAGGATTCAAGGTGTTTCAAACCGGGGTTCAGGACGCCATCAGGAGTTTGCGGGTCGTATCCATTGAAAACAGGGCGGACTTTTTTTTCGCATTACGCGCGACCCTCTCTTCCAGTGATTTGGAATGGGAGCAGTTCCGGCCCCTTTTTGATGAATTCTGGCAAAGGATGGAACGGGAAGATTTCAAAGCAGATCCCCCGGGGCCGGGTACGGAGGAATCGGAAGGTGAAGATGCGAAGACCCGGGATATTCCCGGCGATATGAAGGGCGAGAAGACCGAAAACAAGAAGGACGAAGGCGAAAAAGAATGGCTGGAGGGCGTGGCATACAGTGCCCTGTGCAAGGTTGAGAAGAGCGACCTTGGAAAGTTTGAGAAAGCGGATATTCAAGTCGCACAGCTCTTGCTCAAGAACATGATGGAGCCTTTCAGACTGAACCTGGTGAGAAGAGCCAGGAGAAGCCGTAAAAAGGGCAGTCTGGATTTTCCCCGAACGATCAGGAAGAGCCTCAAGACGGAAGGCACGCCTCTGAAACTCTTTTTCAAGGAAAAAAAGAAACGTCTTAAGCGGCTCATTATTTTGGCCGATGTAAGCGGGTCCATGGACCGGTACGCACGATTTGTGATGCCTTTTCTCTTAGGTCTTCGGGGAATGGGGTCGAAGGCGGAGGTCTTTGTTTTCTCTACTTCCCTGACCCCCATTACGTTCCTGATCAGACATCTAAGCGTTGATGAGGCCCTGGAAAGGGTGGCAAAAGAGGTCCCCGAATGGTCCGGGGGAACGAGGATCGGCTATTCTCTCCATCAGTTCAATCAGGGAGCGGGTCTGAGACTCTTAAACCAGCGGGCGGTGGTGGTTATCCTAAGCGATGGCTGGGATCTGGGAGGCAAGGATCTCCTGAGGCGGGAAATGGCCCTTCTGCATAGCAAGGCGCATTCCGTGATATGGCTCAATCCGCTTGCTGGGGATCCGGATTACGAGCCCATCTGCAGAGGAATGAATGTGGCCATGCCCTATATTGACCATTTTCTCGCCGCGGATAGCCTTCACAGCCTCAAGAGGGCGGGAAGTCTTTTGGCCAAGGTGGTGTATCATTAGAGGTCTTATTGCACAACAATCTTCACGCCCTTGGGGGCGGTGAAAGTAAAAAAACGCGTGTTTAACGTGTGTATTTCGGTAAATGCTCCAAGCGTGAAAATGGTTACGCTGCCAAGGAGGTTGTATATCTTGACGGTTCGAATACGGTAATCTTCGGTGGCCGTTACTTCGATCTTCTGGATGTCTTCCCAGGGCGGGGTTGGAATCAACTCCAATGCAAATTCACCCGGGTCGTTTTTCCCTTGCAACGTGACCTTGAAATTGTCTTCCACCTGGGCAAGCCCGCGGAATATATTGGTCATAAGCCTGAGTTCTTTGCCGAATTCCTCGGTTCTATACTCATAGGCCGTCTTCTTGGCGGGGATATACCACCACATGGTCGCACTGTTTGCTAAGATGGTTTCAATGGTTGGCTTTTCCTGCTCCAGCCTCAGGAGATCGGGAGCCCTGAAATAGATGGTTCCGCTGGCCAGGTCTCCCTTTGCCTTTTCTCCCAGCATGGTCATGGAACGCGTGATGACTTCCCGCGTGTAAGGCATAGAAATGGCGTCAAGGTGGCCGTAGGTCTTTTTGAGGCCATCGAGAACCCGGGGCAGATCAACTGCCGCCACGGCCGTTCCCTGGATGATTAAAAACCACAGACTGCAGAAAATTATTTTTCGAAACATCTCTTCTATTCCCTCCTTCCAAATACCTCCCGCGGCCTGACGCCGTCGGATGGTCCTACAATGCCTTGTTTTTCCATAACCTCAATCATGCGGGCCGACCGGTTGTAGCCCACCCTCAGTTTACGCTGAATCATGGAGATGGATGCCTGTCCTGTTTTTGAGATAAGATCTACGGCTTCATCGTATTTTTCATCAAATTCTATCTCTTCTTCGTTTTCCTTTTCATCCTCGGCAATCTGGGAGAGGATCGAGCTATCATATTCCGGGGCCTTTTGATTTCGTAAAAAGTCGGCGGTTCTTCTTACTTCCTCTTCCGATACATAGGCGCCGTGAATTCTCGTCAGGCGCCCAACGCCGGGAGGCATGAACAGCATGTCCCCGTCTCCCAGAAGATTTTCGGCGCCGTTGCAGTCGATAATGGTCCTGGAGTCTACCTTCGAAGAGACCTGGAAGGAGATCCTGGTGGGAAAATTGGCTTTGATAATTCCCGTAAGGACATTGACCGACGGCCGTTGCGTGGCGATAATCAGGTGAATGCCCGCTGCCCTGGCCATCTGGGCCAGCCTGGTAATCGATTCCTCCACATCTTTTGAGGCGACCATCATCAGATCGGCAAGCTCGTCGATAATGATGATAATGTAGGGAAGGGTTTTGTCCATCCCCCTGTCTTTCTTTTCCTCTTCTGTTTTCGGTTGGTTGACGATCTTGCGGTTATAGGTTTCGATGTTCCGAACGCCTCTGTCCGAAAGAAGCATGTAGCGCCTTTCCATTTCATCGACCGCCCACTTAAGTGCTTTTGTAGCATCCTTGGGTTCCGTGACTACGGGGTGGAGCAGGTGCGGGATGTCTTTATATACGGAAAGTTCTATCCTCTTTGGATCAATCATCAGCATTCGGGCCATGTCCGGGGTCAACTTGAAAAGCAAACTCTCTATCATGGTATTGATGCTGACGCTTTTTCCTGTTCCCGTGGCGCCGGCCACAAGGAGATGGGGCATCTTGGTGAGATCGGCAACCACCGGCGCCCCTGTAATATCCTTGCCAAGGGCTATGGGAAGTTTGAATTTGGAGTTCTGGTAGGCGCTGCTTGAAAGAATCTCTTTCAAGACGACAATTTCCCTTATGTTATTGGGTATTTCAATGCCTATGGCGGCCTTTCCCGGGAGGGGGGCCACGATCCTTATGTTGGAGGCCCTTAATGTCAGGGCCAGATCGTCGGACAGCCCGGCCACTTTGCTGATCTTGATTCCCGGCGCCGGGGCATATTCGTACATGGTGATGACCGGCCCCGGAAGAATCTCCACGACTTCCCCCTCCACTCCGAAATCGGAAAGCTTTTTTTCGAGCCTTCGCGCATTCATCTCCAGGCTTTCCCTATGGATCTTGGTATTTTTTCTCTCCGGGGGATCAGAGAGAAGATCGAGCGGGGGCAGTTTGAGTTCTCCTGACGTATTCATGAAGAGAAATTTTTCCTGCCGGGGAATCTTTTCTTCTTCGATTACGGGATCTACTATGGTTACCTTGGGCCTCGCCTTGATTATTTCGCGGGCGACCATTGTCTTCTTCGCCCTTTTTCTTCGTTCCGTCCTTTTCATCACGAGGGTCATGAGCCCCTTCAAAATCCCCAGTATCCAGATTCCCAGCTTTGAGAAAAGCCATCCGAGGGAGAGTCTGGTCAGGATCATTAAAGAAATGATGAAAATCGCAAGGAGCATGATGTTTGCCCCGAATTTGTTCAGGGCGTTCCTGGCCGCGGCCGCGATATGCAGGCCTATAAGCCCTCCCGCCTCGATTCCCCTCCCCTTGAAAAAGAGTTCCCTGGAAAAATGCAGGTCCATGATGGCGGAGAAGGAAACCACCATGAAGACGGCGGCAATAAGACTCTTTATGGGAGATGAGACGGACCGCCCCTGGAAAGAGAGAAAAGAGAGTGCTAAAAAGACCATGGGTATCCAGAAAGCCGCGAAGCCCAGGGAATCAAAAGAGACTCCGGCAAGGTGCGCTCCAATTGTGCCGAAAAGATTGTGCGCCTTGCCAAGGGGGCCCGTGGTGCTCCAGAGCAACCTGTCGGTTGCGTGAAAGGATAACAGGCTTACCGAAAAAACAACCGCCACCAATAAAAGGATAATCCCGGGTATTTCCCTTCTGACGGGATGGGACGTTTTCAGGTCTTTTGGTTTTTGTTCCGATTTGCCGCTGGTTTTGCGCTTCACTTATGGTTTTCCCCTGTCCTGCCGGGTTGGTTTTATAGATGGATGATGACCGGGACGATCAGTGGGCTCCGCTCGATTACTTTGTAGAAGAAACGTTTCAGCCTTCGGCGAATGTCGGATTCAACATTGGCGTAATTCATGGGTTGAGGCCGTTCCAGTTCATCCAACACTTCGAGAATGATGCATTCCGCATCCTGAAGGATATGCCGGTCCTGATTCTCGAATACAAAACCCCTTGAGATGATATCAGGTCCGTAAACGGTCTCACCCGTGTTTCCATCCACGCAAAGCAATACGATCACCATGCCGTGGCTGCTCAGTTTGCGTCTGTCGCGCAGGATCATCTCCCCGACATCCCCTACGCCTTTTCCGTCGACAAGGACCCTCCCGGCGCTGACGGATGTTTCCAGCGCCATCTGATTGTCTTCGAAGCGGATAACATTCCCATCCTCCGCCAGAAGAACATTTTTGCGATCCATGCCCATATTCAGTGCAACCTGTGCATGTTTGACCAGATGTCTGTACTCCCCATGGATCGGTATGAAAAAGCGGGGTTTCACAAGCCCCAACATGAATTTCAGCTCTTCTCTCCTGGCGTGTCCGGAGGTATGGATGTCGGATATTTTTTCGTAAATCACGTCCGCTCCCATGCGGTAGAGCTTGTTGATCAAGGATGTGATGGCCTTTTGATTTCCGGGAATAAAGCGGGAGGAAAAAACCACAGTGTCTCCCTCTTTGATCTTTATATCTTTGTGTTGATCCAGGGCCATGCGGGTAAGGGCCGACATCGGTTCTCCCTGACTCCCGGTGGTGATGATGGCCACCTGGTCATCCGGATAATGGCGGATCTGTTTTTCCGAGATTTCAAGGTCATCAGGGAGGACTATGAATCCCAGTTCCTCGGCTATGCCCACATTGGTGATCATGCTCCTTCCATTGAAGACCACTTTTCGGCCAAATTCGGCCGCAAGAGAAACAACCTGTTGAATCCTGGTGATGTTGGAGGCGAAACTGGAAACAATGATTCTTCCCTTGCATTTCCGGAACAGGTCCTCCAGGGTCTTTCGTACCTCCATCTCGCTCAGGGTGAACCCCTCTTTTTCCGCATTGGTGGAATCGGAGAACAGGGCCAAGACCCCCTCCTGGCCAAAATGGGCGAAACGGATGATGTCCGTATGCTGAGAATCCACCGGGGTGGGGTCGATCCTGAAATCTCCGGAGTGTATCAATATGCCTTCGGGTGTGTGGATGGCAAGCCCAACACCGTCGACGATGCTGTGGTTGACACTGATATACTCCACCTTGAAAGGACCGATATCCGTCACATCGCCCTGGCGGACCTTCCTCAAATCCGCTTTTTCAAGCAGCTGATGTTCTTTAAGCTTTTCCCGCAGGATACCCAGCGTGAAACCTGTTCCGAATACGGGAACATTAAACTCGCGCAGAAAGAATGGCAGGGCGCCGATATGGTCTTCATGGCCATGGGTAAGGACTACGGCTTTTATGTTTTTTCTGTTGCTTCTGAGATATTCAAAATCGGGAATGACCAGATCCACTCCCGGCATGTAGTCGTCGGGAAACATGAGACCTGCATCCACCACCAGAATGGTTTCTTCGTGCTGGATGACCATCATATTCAGGCCGATTTCACCCAGGCCTCCCAAAGGAATAACTTTTATCATGGCGATCTCAAAGGAAACTTCGTTTCCAGTTTACGGTTGCTGGTTGTCGGTTGCGGGTTCTTGTTCCCGACCGGAGCATGCAATCCAAGTCGCTGCGTCTCGCGCGTGTCTGGAATGTTACCCATTTTATTGAATAAACGGCACTTTATAACTTTTGTTTTCATCAGTCAATAACTAATAGAAAATGAGGCGCTTTATCAAGTGATATCATCAGAGTGGAACCTCCCTGTTTCCTTTTTAATGTTGGCGCCCAATAACTAATGTCTGAATGTTGCGTTGAATCTTTTTGACTTGACCTATTTTTTTGTGTTACATAACGGCCTTCATGAGATTCGGTTTATAGGTTCTTCAGACACCTAAATCGCGGTTTGGGAATACAGGTAAATCAAAACCCTTTGTAATGCATTCCGGTTTATTCGGGTTGGGAGAGGATTCCATGGCAGGAATAAATAAGGTCTTATTGATTGGAAGATTAGGGCGAGACCCTGAACTGAAGTACACCCCGGACGGCGTTCCGGTGGCCACTTTTTCCATTGCGACTTCGGAAGAATGGAAAGATAAAAACACCGGTGAAAAGCAAGAGCGCACGGAATGGCACCGGATTGTGGCCTGGAGAAAACTCGGGGAAATCTGTGGGGAATATTTGCGCAAAGGCAGTCAGGTTTATATTGAGGGAAGGTTGCAGACCAGATCATGGGATGATCGCGACGGCAACAAAAAATATACGACGGAAATTATTGCTTTGAACATGCAGATGCTCGATTCCAAGGGGAGAGGATCGGATGGGCAGACCGGCGTCATTCCGGCCCCCATGGAAGAACCGGCAAATCTTCCCGAGGATGATATCCCTTTTTAGATCCGAAGTGACGAGTGACTCCTCCTAAGGAATCATAAGCGGAGATCTATCGTATTCAAAAGTCCCGGTAGGAAAAAACAGCCTGTGGCGGAATGATCTTGCTGAATCTGTACTGCGGTTGAAAATTCACCCGATGTAAGATAGGGCTTATGCCTCATCCTTGGGCTTGCCGTCGTCTTTTTTCGGCCCATCTATTTCTTCTTTGGCTTCCTGAGTTGCCTTTTTAAAGTTCTTGATTCCCTTGCCTATTCCACTTCCGATTTCGGGAAGTTTGCCTGCTCCAAAAATCACCAGGATGATTATCAGGATGATAATCAATTCCGGCATTCCAATCCCAAACATGAGACTACCTCCAATATCGGAAAAGAATTCAAATAAAAAGGTTCGGGAGAATTCTTTTCTGAATATTTTTTAATCGCAGCTTCTGTGATTTAACTGCTTCAGATTAATTGATGCTTTGAAACCATTCAAGGCCCGTTGAAACTTCATCCAACTGGACCACAACTCCACCCACTCCTCCGTATGCCAGAAAATCTCTTCCTTTTGATTATCCCTGCTGGGTATATTCAGAAAATCTTCAAATTCGGATAGACAATTGCCGCACAGATTGAATTCATTTGCCGTTGGGTTGAGCATTGTTTCGGACCTCTCCACATGGTGCCCGCACATGGAACATTTGAAATGGCAACCTGAACACTGCAGCAATCTCTGAACGGATTCGAATTTATTACGGTAGGTTTCAACCTGCTCCGCGCGCTTTCTGTCTTCGAGACGATCGGTTATATTAAGGATTTTTTTCATGATTGAATCCTCCTTTGCGCTTCATGATAACACCTTCCTCTATCACGAAGCAATCTAAGACCGTTCACAAACAGAGTCAATGCAAGTTTGTGCAAGTCCTCGGCGCTTCGGGGCGCTATTTCATTACTTTCAGTACCGTTTGTCCCAGCGTGCCAAGATTGATCGCCACGGTAATGCCTGCGTTTTGAAGCGCTTTTATCTTGTCTTCCGCCTTGCCCTGGCCGCCCGATATAATGGCGCCTGCATGACCCATTCGTCTCCCCGGGGGGGCTGTCTGTCCGGCAATAAATGCAATAACCGGTTTGTTGAATTCCTTCTGAATGTATTCGGCGGCCTCCTCTTCGGCGGAGCCTCCTATTTCACCGATAAGTACAACACCTTCTGTTTCCGGGTCATTTTTGAACCGTTTCAGGTGATCGATGAATGTGGTTCCGACGATTGGATCGCCTCCAATTCCTATGCAGGTGGACTGACCCAGGCCTACCCTTGTCAACTGGTCCACGACTTCATAGGTAAGGGTGCCGCTTCTCGATATGACCGCCATGGGACCTCGGGAATGAATGAAACCCGGCATGATGCCCACCTTGGTTTTCCCGGGAGAAATAATTCCCGGACAGTTGGGACCGATAAGTACGCAATTTCTGCCCTTAAGAAAGCCGGATACCTTCACCATATCCAGTACGGGAATGCCTTCCGTTATGCATACAATAACCTCTATCCCGGAGGCCGCTGCATCCGTTACGGCGTCCGCGGCAAAAGGAGGAGGTACAAATATGCATGCAACGTTGGCGCCCTCCTTTTGAACCGCCTGCCGTACCGTGTTGTATACGGGCACCCCTTCAACTTTCTGCCCGCCTTTCCCCGGCGTCACCCCGGCAACGACCTTCGTTCCATAGTCCAACATCTGTTTTGTGTGGAAGCCGCCTTCCCTGCCGGTGATGCCCTGAACCACTATTCTGCTTTTTTCATCTACAAGTATACTCATGATCGATTGGTTCCTTATACCTGTCCTGCGACAAGTTCGGCGGCTTCCGCCAGGTCTTTGGCCACCAGAAATTTTAGTCCGGAATCATTCAGAATTTCTCTTCCTTCCTCTACATTGGTTCCTTCCAGTCTTACGATCAGAGGAAGATCTATTCCCGTTTTCCGGGCTGCGGCCACGACGCCTCTCGCGAGAACATCGCAACGCAGAATTCCCCCGAAGATATTAACAAGGATGGCCTTGACGCGGCGGTCTTTCAAAATAATTTCGACGCCCCTGGTGATCATTTCTTCGCTTGCGCCGCCACCCACATCCAGAAAATTTGCGGGTTCAGCGCCTGCCATTTTGATAACATCCATGGTGGCCATGGCAAGGCCGGCGCCGTTTACCATGGCACCGATGTTTCCGTTCAATCGAATGTAGTTCAGGTTGTATTCGTTGGCCAGGAGTTCGAGGGGATCCTTCTCGCGGGGATCATCCAGTGCGAGCAGGTCTTTATGTCTGAAAAGCGCATTGTCGTCAATGGTGATCTTGGCGTCTATGGCGATGACTCTGCCGTCTTTTGTCAGAACCAGAGGGTTGATTTCAAGCAGGGAGCAGTCCAGGTTTATGAAGGCCTTGTACAGATTGGCCATGAGGGACATGAACGCCTTCATGGACTCGGCGGGCGGAGGCGTGTCGAGGCTGTAGAGCAGATTTCTGGCGTTATGGTCCATCCATCCTACGGCGGGATCAATGTTCTCCCGATGAATCTGCCCGGCGCATGTCGCGGCTGTTTCCTCGATATCCGTCCCTCCGGCCTGGCTGAAAATCATGGCGGGAGTTGCCGTGGTCCGGTCAATGACCATGCTGATATAAAACTCCCTATCGATAGCAACCCCTTCTTCTATGAAAACCTGGTTTACCATGGAGCCTTCGGGACCCGTCTGTTTTGTGACCAGCGGTTTCCCAAGAATCGAACCGGCTGCCGATACAACTTCTTCGGGACTCCGGACAACCTTTACGCCTCCTGCTTTTCCCCTGCCGCCGGCATGTATCTGGGCTTTGACTACCCAGGGAGGTCCTGCAATGGATTGTGCCGCCCTGGCGGCCTCTTCAGGGGTGGTTGCCAGTTGTCCGGCGGGAACGGGTATGCCCCGGTCGCTTAAAAGTTCCTTTGCCTGGTATTCATGCAGTTTCATTATTTTGAAATGCTCCCCATTTAGATGATGGTGGTGTACTTAAAGTTCAATCCCATACTCTATTAATTAATGAATCTCCTGTGTACTTGTCAAGCACAACATGACTCGAAAAGGATTAGGGCGGATAAAAACGAGGGCTTGACTCGAGGCATCAATTTTAGGATAAAGACGGAAAACGTGGATAACGGCGAAGAACTTTCGGTTAGGGGTTATACGAAGATGAAAGAAGGGGGAGCATGAATACGGGTTTAACAAGAAAACAGCGACTGGTACGCAGTTCGGTCCGTTCATTTTGTGAACGGGAACTTCGTCCCATTGCCGGGGAAATCGATCAGGAAGCCAGGTTCCCGTGGGAAGTGGTGGAAAAGATGGGCCGGCTTGGGTATTTCGGGATTCAAGCCCCGAAAGCCTTAGGCGGCGCCGGGATGGATTCCCTGAGTTATTGCATCATTATAGAGGAGATATCGAGGGTTTCGGCCGGAGTGGGGCTTTGTGTGACCGTGCACAACAGCGTCGGCCTGTATCCGGTGCTTGCCTTTGGTTCAGAAGAACAGAAAGCCAAGTGGGCTGTTCCTCTCGCGCGGGGGGAAAAAATCGGGGCTTTTTGCCTGACCGAACCCAATGCGGGTTCCGACGCAAGGGGAATAGAATCGACCGCCGTTTTAGATGGAGACCGCTTCATTGTCAATGCAAACAAGGTCTTTGTGACCAATGGAGGGGTTGCGGATATCTGTTTGATTTTTGTCCGGACCGGCGTTCCCGGAGGCGCCGTGAAGGTCAGCGTGATTGTGGCCGAAAGGGGAACCCCGGGATTTGTGGTGGGGGACCTGGAAGATCTCTGCGGCATGCGGGCAAACCCGGTCAGTTCCATTCGCCTCTATGATTGCGCCATTCCCGAATCTAATCTCTTGGGGAGGGACGGGGATGGACTGAAAATCGGGCTTGCCGCGCTTGATGCGGGGAGGATGGGAATTGCCGCCCAGGCGGTCGGAATAGGGCAGGGAGCCCTTGAAGAGTCGCTTCGATATGCAAAACAGAGAAGGCAGTTCGGCGTTCCCATTGAAAGACACCAGGCCATTCAGATGATGCTTGCGGATATGGCGGCACAGGTGGATGCATCCCGATTGCTCGTGTATCGAGCGGCCGGGCTGCGGGACAGGGGGGAACCGTTTTCTCAGGCCGCGGCCATGGCAAAACTCTATGCGTCCGAGGCTTCGTGCAGGGTAACGGATATGGCCGTGCAGATCCATGGCGGTTACGGCTATTCCAAGGCCTATGCCGTTGAACGTTATTATCGGGACGCCAGGGTCACCAGAATCTACGAGGGGACATCCGAGGTGCACCGAATGGTGATTTTCAGGGGGTTGTCGGCGAAATAGGTTTTAATAAGGAGTTGAAATGGGTCTTAACCTTGTAGTGTGCATCAAATCCGTCATTATGAAACCGCCCGAAGGAGACATCGTCCGCTCCGAAGAGCTTCTCCAGTTGAATCCCTATGACAGGCCCGCGGTGGAAGCGGCACTCCGGCTGCGGGAGGTCGCGGGAGGTACGGTAACCACTCTTTCCATGGGGCCGGAAGCGAGCAATGCGGCATTGGCGGAAACGCTGGCCATGGGCGCCGACAGGGGTGTTCTTCTCTGTGATCCCGCATTTAAGGGCTCAGACACCCTTGCCACGTCTACGATCCTGAGCGCGGGGATCAGGCGATTAGCGCCCTTCGATTTGGTTTTGTTCGGCACGAGGTCCGCCGACAGCGATACGGGACAGGTGGGCCCCCAGACCGCTGTTGCCCTGGGCATCCCCATCATAACGGGCGTGGATTCCATGGAGTTGATGGGAGATACTCTTAATGTGGAACGGCGGATGGACGAATTCATGGAAAAATACCGGATGTCGTTTCCCGCGGCCCTGTCGGTGAGCCTGCGCTCTTTTGAACCCGCGGACATCGGACTGGAGGCCATTGAGGCCGCCTTTGAAAAAAAGGCCCTTGAAACCTGGGACCTGAACGATCTTGGGTTGTCCCCCGAAAACACGGGGGATGCGGGTTCCCCGACGAGGGTGATCTCCATAACCAAAGTGAAAAAGGGCAGGACCTGCGAGCTTCTTCAAGGGCCGCCCGCGGAGCAGGCGGATGCGCTTGTGGCCAGACTGAAGGAATCGGGGATGCTTTAAAGGGGCTCGCGCAGATTATTTGATGTTTTATAACCTATCAGAAAATCCTTGACATAGTATCAAACGTCAGTGAACTATTATGCGGGCCTCCGCCCACCGCAAAGGTCCTATAAAAAAGAGATTGAAGGCCTGGATCTTTTTCCCTTTGCAGTGGAAAACTCTCGCTTCAAATGCAGGGTCTATCTCAAGGTTCCATGGCTTTTCTGAACTTGAAATCAACTGTCCGGTGGATCTCTTCAAAATCCGAAATGTTCTCGGTGACCACAGTAGCCCCGATCTGCCGGGCAAGCATGGCTATGCAGACATCGTTATAAATGCGAGGGTGTATAGGATCCAACCTTCCGGAAGACCGTAGTTTCTGACAGGCCTGACCAATCGTTACCTGAGTTGATGCTGATGGGACCACGAGCCTGCCCAATCTGATGAACGTCGCTCCAAAATGCATCAGGTGACCAATTTCCCTTTTTCCTTTGGCTCCTATCCAAAGTTCATGGAGAACGGGATGTGCCAGATACATAACCTTTTGGAATCCATTGATTTCATTCTGGTACAGACCCCGGTTGAATAGTCCGATATAGATGCTCGTATCAAATACGACTTTTTCCTGCACGCCTCAGACCTCCCTGAAATCAAAAGTTCCCATATCTTTAAGGGTCGCCTCCGCAAGCTGAAGATCGGTATCGAATTGCGCGAGTACGATATTTATAGCCTCCTTCTCCGACCTTGCCTTCAGTGCTGTTTTGATACGATTGATCTGTTCCTGGTCTAATTCTATTGTCTTTTTCACGAATGCCATGGCGGTTCTCCATCTAATACAGATAATATGGGTGGTAAGTATGGGTTAATGGTAGTAATAGTTGATGGACCTGTCAAGCAGTTTTCCATGGAAGGAAGAGTGTGTGATTCGGTTTTTCATGGAAAATATGCGGGCCGCCTGCTCAGCCTGTCGTCATACTTCGCGGGAGATCGAAATGATTTTTCCCTACAAAATTCAATTTGACCAAATGGAATGGGAAACTCCAATTGCCGGGGTAAGGCATAAATACATTGATTTTGATGGCCAACGCATCCGACGTCGAGTACTCAAAGGAAATGCCACCCCATTGGTTTGAGTTACCCCTCTAAGGAGGCATCCCCTGAGATAGCTGATGACATCGAGAAGTCAGTCCAGTCAAACAGTCACTAAAGGCGGGACGGGGGTCAGGAGTCAGCAACGTCGCCGGTTTCCGACACCCCGCAGAGCGGGATCTTCGACCGTCCCTGAGGAGGAGGTTTTTGATATCGAATTAAAAATCGGCAAGGGATCCCCGCAGTTTCAAGAATTCACCTCAAAAAACACTTGAAGTCATCAGCTCAAATCCACTATGATCGCCCTGTCAGTGAATCCCCTGATAAATATCGGTGGAATTAACCTCAGTCAGAGGGTGAAATGGATATAAAATCTAATAACCTCATTTCCTAATCCGGACATGGGGTATTTTTTTGATGCGGAAAGGCAGTTTTCCGGATAATGGGGCAGGGTGAGTCGCATACAAACGCGAAGCTCGCCCCATCAAAGCGCTTCGACAACTTTCGTGCTGCTCACCCGCGCTTCGTTAGGGCCAAAAGAATGGAGATGTAACCAGATGCAACGAGATGAACTAATAGGGCAAATCAGGCAAGCCGTTCAGGAAATCGAACCTGAGGCGGAAATTATTCTTTATGGCTCCCGCTCCAGGGGAGACGCTCGTCCGGACTCCGACTGGGACTTTCTTATACTGGTTGAAGGTTCTGCAACCGATGACCGTACAGACCGCATTCGGCACAGGCTGTATGAAATTGAGTGGGACTCTGGAGAAGTCATATCGACAGTTGTTCGTAATCGTGAAGAATGGGACAGTGGCCTGTATCAGGCTATGCCTTTCCACCAAAAAGTTCAGCAGGAGGGGATCAGGCTGTGACGGATTGGAGCAAGGATCTGGTATTTTATCGCATGAACCGGGCGGATGAGACTCTGGAAGATGCTCGTATTCTTGCCAATGCCGGTCGATGGAATGCATGTGTGAACCGCCTCTACTATGCCTGCTTCTATGCTGTCTCCGCCCTTCTTGTTCGTCATGGACTGTCATCGTCAAAACATACAGGCATTCGTAGCCTTTTCAACCACCATTATGTGAAGACGGGGAAAGTCCCGAAGCATCTTGCACGAATATGCAATGATCTTTTTGAAAGACGTCAAGAGGGCGACTACATCGACTTTGTCACGTTTCAAGAATCGCAGGTTCTGCCACGGATTTCGGAAGCAGAAGAATTTATTGAATATATCGCAAAATTATCTGAAACGGAGACAAATTGACAACTTTGCTTACCTTATCGGGTTCCGGAAGTGGGAGGGCTTAGGAGTGAATACGGCGGCCAGTTGAAGATTTATAAAGGGGACGATGAATACGTGGAGGTAACGGAAACCGACTGGTACCGGGAAATAAAAGCGAAAACCACACCTGGAGACGCGATGCGCATCTACCTGGAAAACTTTGGCATGACTCAGGCCCAGCTTGGGGAAAAACTCGGCAATGTTCCGCGTCAGCTCGTTTCCAATATGGAGCGTGGCAAGAGATCCATCAGTCTGACCACTGCCAAAAAGCTTGCCGCCATTTTCAACGTCCCGGCGAGCCGCTTTCTTGATTTGTGAGCGGAAGAATGGAACCCGATAAGGAGGAAATGATGTCTGACAAGACTCGCAGTGTGGTACAAAAAGCCTTCGGCGACTTCGCCCCGAAGATTGCCGAACTGACCGATGAGATTCTCTTTGGAGATATTTGGGAACGCCCGCGGTTATCCAAACGCGATAGAAGCCTGATTACTTGTGCAGCCCTTGTCATGGGGGGCAAAACCGAGCAGATGAATTTCCATTTCCCGAAGGCTCTGGAAAATGGGGTAACGAAAGACGAGCTTATTGAACTTATCACGCATTTGGCGTTCTACGCAGGTTGGCCGAACGCAATGTCGGCAATGGGCCGAGCGAAGGAACTGCTTGGAACCAAAGAACCCTGACACAACGGGGCGTTCTTTACTCATTCAGCCCAAAGTTTTGGAATAGTAAATTTTTGAGTCTAAAAAGGAGAAAAGCCATGAAAATTGCTGCCATTTTAGGAAGCCCGAAAAAAAACGGAAACACGGCCAAAGTACTCTCCATGTTTGAAGAAAAGGTGGGAGATAAACATGAAGTTGAGCGGATTCACATCACCGAGTACAAGGTGGGTGGATGCCTGGGATGCTATAAGTGCCGGGAAAAAAAGGATGAGCCCGGCTGCGTACAAAAGGATGATGGATTGATCCTATTCGAAAAAATGATTCAGGCCGATGCCATCGTGTATGCTTCCCCACTCTATTGCTGGAGCTTTTCGTCTCAGTTGAAACCCCTCATAGACCGGCATGTCTGCCTGGTATCAGACTACGGTACGCCTGACCACGATTCGCTTATCAGCGGCAAACCGGCCGCCCTGCTGGTGACCTGCGCCGGTCCCATTGCAGGGAATTGCGATGCCATACAGGGCATTTTCGCCGGCATTACGGCCTATACAAAGCTGAATGCAAAAGGCAATTTCATCCTGCCCTTCTGTACGACACCCGATGCCATCGGGGATGAGGGCGCCGCACTCGCCGCAAACCTTGCCAGAGCGATCACCGGATAAAAAAACATCAAGAGGAGCTTTCGGAATAGGGGATGAAATCCCATTCCTCCGCCATATTCAACAAACCTCGGCAGTGAACTTTCGCTTCTATGCACTTGGTGAAAACCGCTGAGGTCAAACCTCAGCTTGGCGAAAATCATCAACCAAAAGGAAAAAACATGACAACAGCAAATGCGAACGGTATTAAAATTGAATACGAAACTTTTGGAGATCCTTCATCACCGGCAGTGCTATTGATTATAGGGCTCGGCAGCCAATTGATTCATTGGCAGGATGAATTTTGTCAACAGATTGCTGATGATGGATTTCATGTCATAAGATACGATAACAGGGATGCAGGCCTGTCGACAAAATATGATGAGTTGACCATGCCCGGGATCATGGAGAAAATAGGAGCACTTTTTTCAGGGCAAGAAGTCTTGACACCTTACACCATCGAGGACATGGCAAACGATGCGGTGGGTTTGCTTGACGTACTGAATATAGACAAGGCACACATTTGCGGGATGTCGATGGGAGGATTTATTGCTCAAACAATTGCCATCAACAATCCTTCTCGTACATTGAGCCTGACATCCATTTACAGCCATTGCGGAAATGGAAAAAGATTTGTGCCTACGCAAGAAGCCATGGCGGCAATGATGACGCCGGCGCCGGCGGAACGGGAAGCGTTTATCGAATATATGTTGAAGTTCTTCAAATTAATATCCGGTACGGGACTTCCTTTTGATGAAGAATTTCACAGGGCCTTGGTTGCTCGGGCTTATGATCGGTCTTTTTGTCCCGAGGGACTCGTCCGCCAATACCTCGCAATAATGGTGCAAAAAGACAGGACGGCAGAACTTGGTGAGCTGAAGGTTCCATCGCTGATCATTCACGGCGACGCGGATCCGCTTGTGCCATTGGCCGGTGGAAAGGCCACGGCTGAGGCGATTCCAGGCGCCGTGTTAAAAGTCATCCATGGAATGGGACATGCAATTCCCAATTTAAATGCCTATTGGGGAGAAATTAAAGATGCAATGATAGACCATTGGAAGGCTACATAATAATTGTATCTCTATGCCTAATGATTCCCGCAGCAGTTTCCGCCGCAGTCGCCCACCATGCGGGCCAGGGCGCGAACCACTTCGGTCTGGTCCGCATCCTTTACGTCGCGAACCGTTGCCTTCAGGAAAAAGGAACCAAGGTCTCGGGCCTTTTCCGGGAGCGGCAGATCCAGATGCCCGAATATCTCATTCAGGTTTCCTCCGATTATCCCTACTTCGACCGTATCGCCCGCTTTCTTTCCCAGCAGCTCGTATTCAAAGGGCGTATACCCTTCCGTGCCCAGGCCTACCACCAGTTCGAAAAGAAGCGGTTCGGAGCTTAGATCCATCTCTTCCGTACTGCTCCCTGCCTCAAGGGAGAGCGACACCTTTTTGAGACCTTCTATTTCCTGATTTTGTTTATTCATTGCTCATATTCTCCATTTGAAAATCGCTCAGGGAAGATTTAGCTTAAAAAGTAATTTCTTACTGTTGAAGCAGAAAATTTGCATAGATTTCTTTAATAATAATATTTTCTTGGCATTCTTCAAGATTAGCCTGCCGAAGATATGCGGCATCAGAAAGGACTGGCGAGTTGTCAAATACGGGGGCGCGATGGATCAGAAAGAGCGGTTTTTAAGAACATTGTCAGGGAAAGGCGCGGATCGTTTCCCCTTCTTCGACCTTGAGCCCGATGATGAAACGGTGGAGAAATGGCACGGAGAGGGGCTTCCCGCGAAAACATCCGTTGCCGATTTCTTTAATCTGGAAACGCATTACTCCGTAGGACTTACCATCCGGAGTTTCCCCTATTTCGAAAAGGCGGTCGATCTGCTTACGGATCCCTCTTCTTTCGCCCGCCACTATAATCCCGATGACCCTTCCCGCTACGCCCCGGACTTTGTTGAGCGCCGCGGGCGTCTTGAACGAGAAGGCCGGGTCGTCTATGTGGATGCCTCCGGTGGGGGGCTTTTGCAGATGCTGGGTGTGGGAGACTGGAAATCCCTGGTTGCCGCCTCGATAGCCCTGGTGGAGAAGCCCCTGATGGTTGCCGACCTGCTGGAAAGGACCACGGATTTCTACTGCGTCTGTCTGAAGCGGGTTCTTTCGAAAGTCTCCGTTGACTACGCCGCGTTCTATGAACCCATCGCCTCCAACACGGGCCCAGTGATTTCCCCTGACATGTTCGAACGCTTTGCCATGCCGGGCTACAGAAAGGTCCTGGACCTTTTAAAGGAATTCCATGTCCCCTTACGTATTTTATGCACCACGGGCGGCAACCTGACCTCACTTCTCCCGCCGCTGATTGAAGCGGGGATAAACGGATTGTGGATCAGCAATATCCTGGACGCGGACATGGAATACAAGGCGCTTCGTAAGACTTTCGGCCCTGATTTTGGTCTGATAGGCGGAATAGATGCGGGCGCTTTGAATCAGAATGATCATGTGATGACCAGGACAGTTCGGGAGACCGTGCTGCCGCTTCTGGAGAGTGGGCGCTATCTCCCGTGCCTCGACGACAGGCCCCGAAGCAATATTTCCCTCGTCAAGTATGAATCGTTTCGCAGGCTTCTTGAGGAGATTGGAACCAGCCTTTAAAAAGGAGGACATCCGAAATGGAGGACCGCAGAGAATTTTTCAAGCGATCGCTTGGTTTCCTGACCGGCGCGATCATCTTTTGTTCCCCACTTGGCACCTTTGTTAAACGAGCTTACGGGGAAGCGAAAAAGATCATCCTCCCCAAGGGAACCAAAAGACAGTCCCTCATACAAAAAAATCCTAAAACATTAGACCCGAGAAACCTGGAGATAACCCCGCTCAAGGATTTCGAAACCATGGGGATCACGGACTACGCGGTGGATCTGAACAAATGGCGTCTCAATGTGATGGGCGCCGTTGGGAAGCCCCTCAATCTAACCTTTGAGGAGGTAAAAATGCTTCCCGCAATGGAAAAGGATACCCTCCTCATCTGTCCCGGGTTTTTTGCGATTTACCGGCACTGGAAGGGAATAGACCTGGAAGATCTGCTGCGGACGGCCGGGATGGACAAGGAGGCGACCCACGTGACTTTCCACGGTCCGGAAGGCAATTATGAAAAGATGGAGAGCTTTCCGATAGAAGAAATCAAGACGGGAAAAATCTTTCCGGCCTACCAGGTCAACGGGAAACCGCTTCCCCGCAAACACGGGTTTCCCCTGCGAGTCGTGGCCGAGGGTCACTACGGATTTGAATGGGTGAAATATGTGCACAAAATTACCGTGGAAAAGAAAAGTTAACGTCTCCGAATTCAAGAGCCGAACAAGATGAAAAAGTTCAAATTCATCTGGTCGCCAATAAATGCCCTGATAAGTGAGAAATACAAAAAATTCGTCTTGACAGTGGCAAGAGGCGGGTATAGAAGCTGTC
>JBBSAR010000018.1:0-20984 GCA_038252125.1 Desulfatiglandales bacterium | reverse complement strand
CTATTTCTCTTTTCTTAAAAGATAGCTCGAATACTTAACCATGGCCGCGATGGCCCGTGCAGCACGGTTCGGACCTGTAAAAACAGGGACTCCTCGTGAAAGAAGTCCGTGGATCGATGGGTCTTTCAAGCTCAAGAATGTAAAACCTACCACAGGTTTGTCGTTTATTTCAAGGAGTTCCGCTACGGATTGGCATTGCTTTTCCATCCATTGCCTGCTTAAATCATCAATGGCATCGCCCTTTATCCCCATCTGCGTCAGGGCCCGCTCAATGGTTTTGGGCGGGGTAAGGAAGTAGACAAGAAGCGTGTCCGCTTTTTCTTCCCGGATGAGCAGTTGGGGGATGCTGCCATAAAAATCGTCCTGGTTCTTTGAAAAGGTCAGATCCACGGGATTGCTGACGCTGCCGGTTTGAGGAACATAGGCTGCAAGTTTTTTCACCGTTTCTTGCGATAGATCTGGCAGCTCGAGTCCGGCCCTTCCGCACGCGTCCGCCGCGGCCGCCCCGGGACCTCCTGAATGGGTTTGAATGACAACCCTTTTTCCTTTGGGTTTTGGCAGCCCTCCAAGGACCCAGCAGAAATCAAAAAGTTCCGTTACGGACCCGGCTCTGATGATTCCGCATTGTTCAAAAACTCCGTCGTAGATCCTGTCCGGTCCCGCCATGCTTCCGGTGTGAGAAAAGCCCGCCTTCCTCCCGGCATCGGAACCTCCGACATAAAAGGCCACAATAGGTTTGTGGGGGACTATGGATCCGGCTGTTTCGATAAATGCCCGCCCTCTTTTTATCCCCTCGATATACAGGGCAATCACCTTGGTTCGGGGACAGGTTCCAAGATACTCCATACATTCAACCAGATCGATTACCGCCTCGTTCCCAACGCTGAAGGCCGTACTGAACCCAAGGTTGAACCTATTTAAATAATTGAACATCTGTGTAACGAAACTTCCACTTTGGGAAGCCAGGCCTATATAGCCTCCGGGGCCTTCATGGGGAACAAAGGTGGTATTGAGTTTGAAAGAGGGATTTGCTACTCCGATACAGTTGGGACCCAGAATCCGCATTCCATATTTATCCGCTATCCGGACCAGTTCCTTTTCAAGAGCGAATCCCTCTCCTCCCACCTCTCTGAAACCGCCTGAAACGACGATGGCATGTCTGATGCCCTTTAAGCCGCATTCCTCGAGGGTGCGATTGACTATCTTTGTGGGAAGCACAATCACGGCCAGGTCCGGCGCCTCCGGGAGATCCAATACGTTTTTGTATGCCTTATATCCCAGAACTTCCTGTTCTTTGAGGTGCACGGGATATATGGCGCCTTCGTATCCGAGCGATTTGACGGACATGAGAAGGTTGGTTCCCATGGCCTGAATGTTGTTTGAGGCGCCGAAAAAGGCCATGCTCCGGGGATTTGCAATTCTAAACAGACGACTTTCTTCTATGGTATTCATCATGGTTATTGATTCCCTATTCGAGGTATTGTCTGATGGTTAACGAGTTATTTCCGAAATACTTTCCAAACTGGTTGACATGCGGGGTCCAAATTTTCAAAAATAGCGCCGGTCTTTTCGCAAAGGCTTGAAGGTAAAAAAATAATGTCGATTTACGCAAACCTCCTGGAACAATCCGGGGAATGGATATGAATACACGCAAAAGCGATTTGACCTCCCTGAAAGACGTCATAGCGGATCTGCTCGCCGGGGGACTGCCTTTCAACCCTGATGACGCGAAGATCTGGGATGTGTGGAATGAGGTCGTTGGTCCTGATATTGCGGAAAATGCTTCTCCCGTTCAGATAAAGGATGGAATTCTCAAGGTCGCCGTAGCCAACGCCCTCTGGCTGCAGGATCTCCTTTATGATGAAACGTCCATCCGCGCAAACCTCAATAAGCGTTTGGGCAGAGAGCTTGTGACCAAGATTTCATTCAACGTGGGTCCGAAATAGAAAAATCACCCTGTCCGAGGACGGGAGGAAGAATTTCCAATCCGGGCTGTCCGCCCAGTGTTGCTTCTATTAGGGCCAGTTTGGCCGGTGATTTCAAACTGGGATGATGAACCCTCAGCCTTTTTGGTTCAAAACCGTAATGTCGCAGTTTTAAAAAGATATCCGGAAGACGAACGCTTGGATAGATCAGGGTGAGCCGCCCCTTTTTCTTCAGGATCTCTCTTGCCGTTGCGGCGATGTCGTCGATGGAAATCAGGATTTCATGTCTTGCGATGGCCCTGCGCGGATCGGGGTTGATACGGCCGCTCCTGATCTTCCTGTAAGGGGGGTTGCATATCACCCCATCGGCCCAATTCCTTCCCATGGGAACGTTTCGGATATCTCCCCGAATAATTTTCATCCTGTTTTCAAGGTCATTCAACGCGGCATTTCTTGCGGCCTGACTGACCAGATCTTTCTGTATTTCCATTCCGTAAACACGGGCTGCCGGTTTTGTGATGAGCAGAATCAGGGGAATGATCCCGCAACCGGTTCCCAGGTCCACAATCAGATCCCCCTTCTTGACGGTTGCGAAGTCGGACAATAACACGGCATCGATGGAAAATCTGTAACCGTCTTTTGACTGGATAAGAAGAAGACGGCCATTGAAAAAGCGATCTATGCATTCATCCGGCTCGGTTTTGATATCAGGGCGCATGTATGATTTCATGGGGATCTATCTTGTTGAATACCATTCCGGTGAGCACTTTCGGAAAAAAGTAGGTCGATTTTCTGGGCATGACAAGAGAATTACGAGCCACATCCTTAACCTGGTCCATCCTGGTGTGATTGAGCAGAAAGGCCATCTGGTATTCCCCGGAATCCACTGCCTGCATGGTGGTGGAAATATTGCTTTCGTAACGAATGATGTCTTCATTATCCAGGTCTTTCGGGGTCAGGCCGAGACATTTCTGAAGGATCAGGCGGGAAAGAACGAGGACATCCAAATTTCTTAGGGAAGGGTGAAGGTCTTCGCCTATTTCCTGTTCCATTCCGGGTCTCAAGCATAACAGGCGCCACTGATCAGACTGGTTGTGATAAAAACCGATGGCGGTTCTTTCTGTTCCATTTTCTTTGATGAGCCTCTTGAGCTCGGATGCTTCTTCTTTTATATTCTTGTGGTTACGGGAAAATTGCTGTATCTCGAACCAATGGGCTGCTTTTTTCAGCATATTTTCCGGGTCGAATTTCGAGTCCATTTTAACCAGTCTGTGTGATGGAAGGATGGTGAGCCCCGCATCATTCATATTGGAGAGATACATCATCACATATTCGTATGACCTGTTGACCGGTTTTTCGCCGAATCTTGCCCGCATGATATTCCTGAAATTTCTCGCGGTTTCATACCGGTGGTGGCCGTCAGCGATAAAAATGGACTTATTTTGCATCAGGTCCGACACTTTTTCAAAAAGTCTCGCACGACTGATTATCCACATCCTGTGTCTTGCTCCGTCGGGGAGTTCAAAATCCATCCGGGGAGAGGGGTCTGAAAATTTTTGGCATTCCTCAAGAATAGCATTTTCGGGATCTTCATAGAGTCCGAAAATCTGGCTGAACTGGGCATTGCAGGTCCTGAACAGCTTCAATCGGTCATCCTTATGGGCTGAAAAGGTTCTTTCGTGGGGGAGGACCACACCCGAATCCGGGTCTTCAATTTTTACGAGAAGTATGATGCCCCATCGCACTCTTTCCGGATCTCCGTTTCCAGGACGATAGGTCATGGCTGTCAGATAAAAAGAAGGCTCTTTGGCGCGGATCAAGGCGCCGTTGGACTGCCACCTTTGAAAGTCGTCTGCCGCACGGGTATATCGGTTATCCCAATCGGAATCTCCGGTTTTCTTTTCCCCCAAGATCAATCGCACAACATTGTGTGGATCGGCCTGGTAAAGCGCAACCTGTTCTTTTTGTGAAATTACATCGTATGGGGGGGCCATCAGACGGGAAAGATTCTGTTTCTTTTTCAAGTTGTAGGTTAGCCCTTTGAAAGGGGCGACTATTGCCATATTCTGCTCCTTGATATAAAATATACTACTGAGAAAATTGGGCTGTAATTTCCCTCAGAGTCCAACGCGTGTCAAGGAAATAAACCCTTTTTGCATCTTATTCAAAAATCCTGGCTGAATGGCTTCCTGATTCTGTATTTTGCTGCCGGGGAATTTGAATAGGGTACGATGGAGGTACATTTGGCTAAGAATCAATCGCACAAGGAAAACCGGGACCGGACTCCCGTTGATCTTGTGGTGGACGGGGGCATTGCTCTGACCATGGCGGAGGATCAGGAACCGGTCATGGATTCGAGAATCCTGGTCTCAGAGGGGCGTATCGCGGCCATTGGAAAAAAAAGAGATCTGGAAATTCCCGATGGCTCATCCTGCCGAATCATTGATGCCACGGATTGTCTGGTGATGCCCGGCCTTGTTAATGCCCACGCACATACCGCCATGACGATTTTTCGAGGAGTTTCGGATGATCTTCCTTTGAAAAAATGGCTTTTTGAGAAAATATTTCCTCTCGAAGAACGATTTTTGTCTCCGGATACGGTCTACTGGGGCGCCCTTTTGGGATGCCTCGAAATGATCTCTTCCGGAACTACCTGTTTTGCCGATGGGTATTTTTTTCAAGATCAAACAGCCGTGGCGACGGATACCGCCGGGTTAAGGGGGATTATCGCTCAGGGAATCATCGATTTTCCAGCACCGGGGGTCCCGGATCCGAAAGAAAACATGGCTGTGGGGCAAAGATTCATCCAAAGATGGAAGGGTAAATCCGAGTTGATCACACCCGGCCTTTTCTGTCACAGTCCGCTCACCTGTTCCGAAAGAACCCTGTCGGCGGCGTGGGAGCTGAGCCGCGCAGAGGGGTTGCCCCTTCAGATTCATCTTTCAGAGACGAGAGAAGAGGTGGATGAAATCCTCTCCAATAAAAATAAAAGCCCCGTCGATTATTTGGAAGGTCTCGGGCTCTTGACTGATCGACTTGTAGCCAGCCACGCCATTCATCTGAGCCGTGAAGAGATGGAGCTTCTTGCCGAACGGGGCGTTGGAGTCGTACATGTCCCTGAAAGCAATATGAAACTGGGTTCAGGCGTCGCAAATATTTCACGGATGTTGTCCTTTGGACTGGCCGTAGGTCTGGGCACGGACGGGTGTTCCTCCAATAACAATCTGGACTTATTGTGCGAAATGGACAGCGCCGCCAAACTTGCGAAGGTCTTTGACGGGGACCCTGCGAGTATGAAAGCCCGGGAAACTCTCAAAATGGCCACACTGGGAGGCGCTTCCGTCTTGGGGCTTGGAAGCGCGATCGGGAGTCTTGAAAAAGGCAAGAGGGCCGATCTTATTGTTATTGATTTGAAAATGCCCCATCTGTGGCCTGTTTATAATCCCTTTTCAACCGTGGTGTACTCGGCGAACGGCAGCGATGTCAGGGATGTCATCGTAAACGGGAGAATTTTAATGAAAGACAGACGCTTTATGACTCTGGATTCCAATGAAATCATGGGGAGGGTAAAGGAGATCAGCAGGAGGGTTGCGAGGTTTTTGTAGCATCCTCATCCTTACAAAATGGATATGAATAAGGTTCGAGCAGAGGGGCGGAGGACTAAAAAATCATAAAATTATTTGCCATGTGCATGGATTGCTGCTATACGCATACGGAAACATCCGGACCAAAACTGCCTTTAACCCTTGTAGATTTGGTGTAAACCGGATGAGATCTGAGTAGTTTTTCTAAGTGTTCATTACGAAAAAGGCAATAGGTTTCCATGCGAAAAAAAAGAAATGTCCGTTTATTTCTGGCAATTGGCTCCATCGTGGTCGTGCTTGTTTTTTTAGGCTGGTTCCTTACCACGATCTTTGAATCCGAGGTTCCATCCATCACCGTTCAACCCCTGTCCGAGTTCCTTTCCAAAAAGCAGGAATTCACGCTATCTGCTCTCGACTTGAAACGAGGGCTGAAACAACTGCAAGTGACGCTCAAACAGGGCGGGAGGGAGATTACCGTTCTTGAAAAGAAATTTCCGTTTGAAGGGCTGTTCAACGCTGCGGGAGTACACCGGTTTGATGCCACTTTCAGCGTGGACCCTTTGGCATTGAATCTGGCGCAGGGACGGCTTGATTTGGTCGTGAGTGCATGGGATTACTCAAAAAGAAAAGGAGGAGACGGAAATCTTTCTTTGTTTGAGCACAAATTGGTTGTGGACACCATTCCGCCCGCTATCAGAACCATCAGCAGACTTCATTATATCAATGTAGGAGGAAGCGGACTGGTTGTATATCAGACCAGTTCCGACGCGGTGAAAAGCGGGATTTACGTGGATGAATTATTTTTCCCCGGCTATCCTCTGTCTAACGATTCAAAAAGGGGAAATAGCGTCTGTTATTTCGCTGTTCCTCTCAATTCGAAAGGAACGCCGGATATCTATTTGTGGGCGGAAGACAGGGCGGGTAACCGCGCCAAAACAGAATTTTACTGCCAGGTGAGAAAAAAGCGTTACCCCACGGATAAAATCAATATTACCGACAGTTTCCTGAAAAAGATATTGCCTGGTTTCGCCTCCTATCTGGGAAATTTGAATGCGGATGATATCACCAAATTCTTGAAGATCAACCGTGAGTTGCGAGAAGAAAACGCAAAAAAGTTTTTTGATCTGAGAACCGATACCAGCCCTGAGAGGCTGTGGGACGGCGTCTGGATCCGATTGAAAAATGCCGCAACAATGGCCAAATTTGGAGAAAGGCGTCCCTATTATTATAAGGGGCAGGAGATTGACGAGCAGACCCATACAGGGGTTGATCTTGCTTCACTTGCCCATTCCGGCGTTCAGGCCGCCAATAATGGACGCGTGATTCTGGCCGAGCCCGTTGGTATCTACGGCCTCGCTATCGTCCTTGATCATGGTCAGGGGCTGGCTTCCATTTACGCACATCTGAGCAGTGTCAATGTTAAAGCAGGTCAGAAAGTGTCGAAGGGAGAAATCATCGCAACAACGGGGCAGACGGGCTTGGCGGGAGGCGACCACTTGCATTTCGGTATTATGGTGGGCGGAATTCCGGTGAACCCTGTAGAGTGGTGGGATAGCCACTGGATAAAAGACAACATCATGAAAAAGCTTGAGCTTGGAGAGAATCCGCAATAATTTCTTCTATATTTTCCGATAAACAGGCCGAAGGCAAATCTATGAAACCGGCTGCTTTTTTTGAAGCAGCTTCTGAAGTTTCTCCACATCCAAAAGCATGGATATTTCGCCGGTTTCCATTATGCCAACGCCGGCGAAAATTTTTGCTTTCGCCAAAAGTTCCCCTACGGGCATTGTCGTCAGAGGGGTGTTTCCGATAATTGAGTCGACTGCAAATCGCATCCCGTTGGAATCGAAATTTGATACGGTCTCATCGGCCGAGTTTTTGAGCCTTATAATGTGAGAAGGTCGGTCGTCGGCATTCTGTTCCATACAGAGGAAATCTTTCAGCGGGACGAGTGAGGCTCTTTTCTCCGTGGTGGCTGCTGAAGCAACGCTTTCTACGGCCTCTATTCGTGTTGTAGGGATGGAGAGCGTATAGGGTCCCACGGTGAAGATGAAGGCGTCAATTACCGAAAGAAACAGGGGAAATTGCATGATGAACCGGGTGTATTTATAAGGTTCTGAAACAAGCTCTATGGAGCCTCCGAGGTTTTCGATGGCGCGCATAACCACATCCATGCCGATCCCCCTTCCTGCAAGGGTGGTTGCTTCACGGGCGGTAGAGAAATCCGGCAGAAATATGACTTTCAAGAGTTCGCTTTCGGACAATCGAGAAATCTCGTCTTCTTTCATTGATTTCTTCTCTTTCAAAAATCGTCTGATGGCGCGCTGATCAATTCCCCTGCCGTCATCCTCCATTTTCAACAGCAGTTTACTGTCCTTTCTTTCCGCTTCCAGGAGGATTTTTCCTTCTTTGCTTTTTCCGGCTTTCAACCTTTCTTCAGGTTCTTCAATGCCATGGGCGATGAAATTCCTCATCAAGTGCATGAAAGGTTCTTTCAGCCGGTTCATCAATGCGATATCAACCAGGAGTTCCCCTCCCACGATCTCTATTTTTGCTTCTTTTCCGTGTTTTCTGGCAAGATCCCGTATGGTTTTGTCAAACAGTTTTGCAAAATCCGCTACGGGCGCCAGCCTCAGCATAGCCAGGCGCAAATAGAGCCCTTTCAGCATGGAATTGCAATGATCTATCCAGTTTTTAAGGCCTGAAGATATCAGGTCTTCGGACAGCGCGGGGAGCGATTTTTCAAGGAGGATGATTTCCCGGGAATATCCAAGCAGCTCTTCTATTACAGAATACGCTATACGAACATGCTCGATACCTTTCGGAGAATGAACCGTAATATTCTCCAGTCCCATGGCAACCCGGGGACGATCCCGGGAAGGTTCTTTTTGAAACCTTGCCAGTAGGTCTTCTCTTTGTTTCTTTTGCTCGGGGGAAACGTCCACCCCCCAGCTGCCTACAAGAAGAGCAAGAACATCCAACCCTTCAAACAGGGACTGAACATCATCCTTTCCCGCTTTACACGACCCCTGCTGGAATTGTTTACACCACGCCTCCATGAGATGGCAAAGCGAGGAGATGTTTTCCATGCTCAACGCCCGGGCCATCCCTTTGATGGAGTGGATCTTCCCGTGAATCTGTTCCCACAACTTTCGGTCGGAACGATCCTTTTCCACGGAGATCAACAAAGGGTCCAGATCTTCCAGGTATTTTTTTGATTCCTGAGCAAATATATTCTTATATTTGGCGAGGTCCATAAGGTAACTCAGACAACATCTTCCATACACATTCGGGCGTGATCAGGTTGATTTGAATGCCTTCGAGGGTGAAGCTTTCTTGTTTGCCGTCTTCCTTTTCCACGGACTTCAGCCCAATGATTTCATCGGCCGCCAGGGCCACCCCTTTTTGGTTCCATTTGAGTAAAATGCTCAGCTTTTGTTGATGTTTTGCAGGGTTAAGTTTTCCAATGATTACACCAATATCCGCTACATCAAAGAGTTCTCCCCGGTAATAGATCAACCCCACGTAACCGGGAGGAGTCAAGGGTACAGGAACAACGTTCACATCGTCTACAACCTGCCGGATGTGGTCAATTTCGATACCGACAAAGAGACCGGATCTCTTAAAAACGAAGGTTTCCATCCTCATTTGGCCGGCAGTTTGAATCGTTTTTGCGTTGCCAGCATCTTATCCGACAACTTATCCAGGGATCTCATTTCATCTACGATCCTTTCCAGATCCTGTTCCTGACTCTTGGTGCCGATCGTTGTTTTCTGCGTCAGGACAAAATTCTCTCTTGCGAGGACTGAGAGCTCATGAAAATGCCCCTGGATTCCTTTCATCTGGTTCACCTGTTCGAGGGTCAGTTTTTCCACTTCCTCTACCTCATAAAAGATGTCTCTTGCCCCTGAAAGCGTATCCTCAAAAGTCGACACGATGTTGTTTATAATTTCACGCCCCTTGGCGATGCTTTCCTCGCTTTTCTCCAGCGATTCAATGGCGGCGATCTTGTTTTTGAAGACGTTTTCCACAATTCTGCCTATTGCCTTGGTGGACTGCCGGGAATTTTCAGACATGGCCCGCATTTCGTTCGCCACAAGAGCAAAGCCCTTTCCGGATTCTCCGGCCCTGGTGGCTTCTATGGAGGCATTAAGAGAAAGCAGGTCCGTTTTCTGAGAAAGTTCGTCCATCACATTGACTACTGTTCTGATTTTTTCCATTTCTCTTGAAAGTGTGTGAACCGGTTCAGCATATTCAGCCAGCTGTTTGAGAACCCCATCCAGGAATTTCAAGGTTTCCCGGGCGTTCTTCTCACCGGTTTCACTTCTGGACTGGGCTTCAGCTATTTTTGATACGGTCCGTGCTGATTTCTTGACCATTTCATCCATTCTTTCCAATCCCTGGTCAACGATAATGGATGTCTTCTGGACAATCATGGTCTGTTCCTCCGATCCCCTGGCAATCTTGGCGGCTGCTTCATCGATTTCCTGACTCTTGGAAAGGACTTCACTGATAAGTCCCCCTAAATGCTTGTTTGTCTGCTGAATCTGTGTGGAGACCTGATTCATTTCGGACAGAATAACTCGCAAATCCTTAAGCATTTTTGCGAACACTTCCTCTAAATCGCGAACCTCATCATGGGAATCCAATGAAATTTCCTTAGAAAGATCCCCATTGCTTATTTCCGAGGCAACGTTAATGAGACGCTGCAGGCGTTTTACGATTGATTCGGAGAAAATGCTCCCGAAAATAATCCCCGAAGCCAGAGCCATGGCAGCGGATATGGCTTGTGCCAGATAAAAATCCTGGCTCAAATAATTCACAATCCCCACAACCGAAAAAAGTATGAGCAGAAGCCCCAGAAAGCTCAGGATCAGCTTGTTTTTTATGCTTGTTCTTCCCACTGGTCCAGATCCTCCATGGCAATAATCCATCCGGCGATTTGATCCGTCAATCTGAAAATCGAAAAAACCAAACCCACTTTCCGGAATCCGATGATCATTTCAAGGGACGCCCTTTTCAGCTCCTGGTTCTGTGCCACTGCCTTGAGTCTTGCTATGATTTCCGCTTTTTCTCTGGAGGGAAACAGGTGGGTTATGGGGCTGTTCAGGATGTCCTGGATCGGTTTTCCGGTCAATTCAACCACCATGGGGTTGCAGTTTATGACCTTTGCGTCCCGATCAACCACGAGAATGCCCACTCCTATGTGATCAACGACGGCCTTTTGAAAATTCAATGTCTCTACCAGGTCATAGGTTGTTGTTCGCGGGTGAAGATTTCCGGTGGCAAATAAATTGGTGGCAATTCCATTGCTTCTTTCCTCCCCCTCCAGTTTCTCCAACAATCGCTCAATCTGTTCCGACATCTGTTCCAGAGGACCTTTTGCAAAATAGTAGTCCGCCCCCATTTCATTCAATTCTTCTCCCCGTTCAATAAAGGTGCTTGAAACGGCAACGATGGGGAAAGAGTGTTCCGGGAACTTATCCCGAATAAAGCGAATAACCGTCGGTCCATCAATTTTGGGCATGATAACATCCAGAAACAGGACATCAACAGGCCCTTCTTTCAGCTTTGTTATGGCTTCTTTCCCATCATAACCTTTTACGACTTGATAGCCTTTTTTCTCAAGGGCCTCCGAGAGAAACTCCACGAAAAAGAAGTCATTGTCAATGACCATGCCAATCTTTGACATTTGTTTCACTGCCTCCATGAATCGGAGCTCTTGGTGAAAACCCCCAATCCTATCCTATAAAAACTTTCTTGTTCGCGATCAATCAATACAAACCCTTCGGATTTCCTTCATATTGGTGAGCCCGTCGAACACTTTACGAATGCCATCCTGTTTGAGAGTGGTCATTCCTTCCTTTACAGACTGAAGAAACAGCTCCTCGGTGGATGCAGCCTTCTTGACCAATTTCTTAATTCCAGGAGTGCCTTCCAAAAGTTCGTGAATTCCCATCCGTCCTTTGTATCCCGTTCCTGAGCAGGCTTCACACCCGGCGCGTCTGTAAAGGGTTAAGTCCGGCGAAAATTCTATTCCCGTCTTCTCGAATTCACTGTTTCCGTATTCACTCACAATTTCATCAAATTCTTCCCGCGTTGGGTGGTATTTTTCCTTGCAGCCCGGACATAATTTTCTTACAAGACGCTGCGCCAGAACTCCCAGAATGGCATCTGAGAAATTGAGTGGATTCAGCCCCATGTCCAGCAGCCTGGTCACCGTTTCCGGCGCGCTGTTGGTGTGGAGGGTGGACAGGACGAGATGTCCGGTCAATGATGCTTCGATCCCGATGTGGGCTGTTTCATGATCCCGCATTTCACCTATCATAATCACATCCGGATCCGCCCGCAGGAAGGACCGCATGACTCTTGCAAAATCGAGCCCGATCTTTGGTTTGACTTCCACCTGCCTCAGGCCCGCCTGTGTGATTTCCACGGGGTCTTCAGCGGTCCAGATCTTGATGCCCGGACTGTTGATATGACCCAAAGCGGAATGGAGAGTGGTCGTTTTTCCTGAACCGGTCGGTCCAACAGCCAAAATAAGGCCGTACGGTTGAGTGAGGATCTTCTTCAGTATTTTCAGGTTACGCTCATTCAACCCCATATCGGAAAGCTTTAATGCCCCGGCCTTTGCCAGGATTCTCAAAACGGCATCCTCCTGATTATCCGCGGTGGGGATAGTTGCCATGCGCAATTCGAAACTGGGAACGCCCTTACGCCTGAATTTGATTTTACCGTCCTGGGGCAGGCGTCTTTCGGCAATGTCCAGGTTGGCCATTATCTTAAGCCTTGAAATAATTCCTCTGGCCATGGAATTGGGGACGCCCGCATATTCCTGACATACGCCGTCGAGCCTGAAACGGATGGAGGTTTTTTTAGAGATCAGCGACGGTTCCACATGAATGTCGGAGACGCCTTTCCTGTATGCCGCTACGATAATCTGGTCCACGAGTTTCACTACCTGGCTGGATTCTTCGTCGACCAGATCTTCTTGCCTTTCTTCTTCCTCATCCATCTCCATTTCAAAGGTAACGTCCGGGATCATATCCAGCTCATCAATCATATCCTTGACGGAGTCTTCTGATTTTCGATCAAAGAAATGGGTGATAAACTGTTCTATATCCTCCTTTATGCCTATGGAAAAAAGGGCTTTTTTGGTTTTTATGAGAGCTCGAATCTGACCGGTTTTTCTCAGATCACCAGGGTTGTCAATGATGATTTCAACCCCTTCCTTGCTCCAGCTCAAGGGAACCCACAGGTCATGAAGCAGGAAAGGTTTTTTCAAGCCGCTTATCAGCTCAATGGGCACAGGAAGATTGGGATCAAAACTTCTGAACGGACAGCCGAAATAGAGAGAGAGAGACTTCCCGACATCACTTTTTTGCAATTTGAATTGGTTTATGAGTATCCATTCCACGCTCTTCTGCATTTTCTTGGAAAGTTCCAAGGCCTGCTGCAGTTTTTCACGGGTCAGCATGCCCTTGTGGAGCAAATAATCGTACTTTGAGCCGGAAGAGAGTTTGGAAATGACGTGATCGATTTTTTCTTGAATCTGTTTGTTCTGGGGGTCGGCCTTTTCCGCCGTTTCAAACAGTTTCAAGGCCAGGTCCAGCTGTCCGCTTTTCTCCATTTCCAGGCCAAGGAAATACTTGACGCCGGCCATTCGTCCCGCATTCAAATTTTGTTTTTCGATGGCATCGTCTATTCGCTTGAGGGTTTCGCGTGGATTGCTGCTCTTGGAGAGACAGCCCAAAAGTCCCGGGATTATTTTGGATAATGGGTAGCTACAGGCAAAAAGACGGCTGTATTCTTCAACGGCCGCATTAACCATTCCCACTTCTCTCAAGGAGTCGGCATTTTTAAGGATTTCTCCGACATTCGTTGAGACTTTCTGCCCCGAAGAAAAGGCGGGATCGTTTGGGGGGGCAACGACCTTTTCGTTTCCCGGGGTATCTGCCTCATTCAGCTGAAAATCCGATTTTCCTGCGCCTGTTATCAATGCCAACTGCTTTCTCTATAAAATAGGGGTTTGATAGTACCGTCAAAGGTTCGTCGGCGGGATGGCCGGGATATATGGCCCAGCCGGAACCCTTCTCAACCATTCATGAGCCGCACAAGGGTGCTGTCTTCTAAATAATCAACAATGTTTAAACATCCATAATCCTGTTGAATATTGAACATTTTTGAAAGATCCAGACCCAGTGCATGAGAAAGAATGACCCGGTTTACGGCGCCATGGGCAACAATGGCAATATTCCCCTTTTCGTGCCTGGAAAGAATATTTTCAAAAGCGTCCATGATCCTGTTGGACAAGGCAAAGACCGATTCGCCGTTGCCGGGCGCTTCATAATGAACAATGTCTTGCTGCCGCTTTACCAGTTCTTCGGGAAACCCGGTTCGGATTTCAGACAGGGTCATGCCTTCCCAATTTCCAAAATGCATTTCTCGCAGCTCTTGTAGGAAATGGATTGGCACATTATGGTCGGCAGCAATGAATTGGGCGCCCATGGAAGCCCTTTTGAGATCACTGGAGTAGATGCTTTCAAGTTCAACCAACCGAAGTCTTTCGGCTACCTGTTTCATCTGCATGATCCCCACGCGGGTCAACTCAACATCCGTGTGTCCGAAGACCGGGAAGTTATCGTGGCCGACCACCTGGCCGTGCCTTATAAGATAGATTCTTTTCGATGTTTCCATACGTTAAATCATAAACCATGGGGCAAGTTCTGTCACGAAAAAAAGACGGTTGACGCCTTTTCTCCTTTTCTGGTATACATCTTATCATCGGTGGTGCGGGAAATCCTGAAAGGCAGTGATGGTTATGCCTTTTCCCCATGGCCTCGGGCCTATAAAGCCTATACAACCTACATTCATAACGAGGAGGCGAAAGACTATGACAGAAAATATTACCCCGGATGAGACGTTGGATTGCAGAGGATTGAGCTGCCCCATGCCGATACTCAAGACAAAAAAAGCCATCGGAAAGATGAGCTCCGGGCAGATAATCGAAGTATGCAGCACGGATCCGGGAACAAAAAATGATCTTCCCGCATTTGCCAAGCGAGGGGGACATGAATATTTAGGCGAGAAAGATGGCGAAGGATTTACCCGGTTTTATATCAAAGTAAAATAGTCTGAGATAGACAGTCCCGGACACTGCATGGAGGCGGGAGAATCGTATGGCAGCATCTTTGGGAATTTTTGTAACTTCAGACAAACATCTGGACAAGGTTATCGCTCTTTGCAGAGCCGCTAAAGAGAAAGAAGTGGAAACGACTGTCTTCTTGAGCCATTCAGGGACCCTGCTTACACAGAATCCGCGATTTGAAGAACTGGAAGGTCTGGGGAAACTTGCACTCTGTAATGTTGGGTTTGAAAGTCATGGGTTGAAACCGCCTGTCAAGGGCATTGACGAAAAAGACTACGCCACCCAGGCGAGAAATGGTGAAATGATAGAAGACTGCGACCGGTATGTCGTATTTTGAGGGGGATGCAGGGGATGGAGAACATCAAACATGTGGCTTTTTTGATTCGCAAAAAAGAGGATCTCTGGGAAGGTTCCCGCTCAACTCTGGGCCTGGCGGTTGAGAATTTCTATTCGTATATGTTTGTTCTCAACGTCGAGGTGGATATGACCGATGCCTACAAGGAAAATCTTGAATGGCTGGAAGACATGGAATGTGAATATTTTTCCAATAACAAGGTCAATGTGGAAGAACACGGTTTCAAATATATGAGTATGGAAGATATCGGCAAGAAGTTAAAAGAGATGGACCTTGTCATCCCTTTTGGGGGTTAGCATGAAAACACTTTTCGTATTTAAGTCCGAACCTGATGAAACTACACGGGTGCTGCAAGACATCGTCGCCAAAGACGAGGATATCACCCGTTTTTCCCTTTACGGGGAGGATGCCGATTACGGAAAATTGATCGATCTTATATTCGAAAATGAAAAGGTCATCTGTTGGTGGTGATCGGTTGAGTTCCGGAGTTGGCGGAAATTATATGCCATGATATGGTAAAAAAAAGCCCTCTGCGAAAGCAGGGGGCTTTTTTAATATATGTCTCCTGATAATGCAGGAGACTTTTTATCTGTTACCAGTCTTGTTCCGCGTCCAGATCGATTTCGTCCCTTTCGTACTGGGCGTCTCTCAATTCGTGGCCCTTCCGGACCTCTTCTTCATTCCAGGGTTCTACAACCAGGGAATCCGCTACCAGTTCCCACAGGTATTTGGTTTCAATGTTCAGCCCGTACTCTTTCGTGAGGGCTTTCATGATCTGATCCCGGCAGTTGTGGCAGGGCGCCACGACCATTTTGGCCTTGGTGTCCATGATCTGTTTGGCCTTGACGCGCCCGTAATAGATCCTCTCGGCATCATAGGGCATGGCCCAGGCGCCTCCCCCCGCGCCGCAGCAGAAGTTGTTCATGCGGTTGGGGTGCATTTCTACATAATTTTCACAACACTGCTGGGTAATCCATCTGGGCTCTTCAAAAAAGGCCTCCCCGAAGGCTTTCATGCTCTTTCTACCGTAATTGCAAGGGTCATGAACGGTCGTGAGTTCTTCGTGGATCGATTTATCCAGCTTTATTCTTCCTTCGTCAATGTACTGTTTGAGCAACTGGTGGACGGATACAACATTATATTTCTCAAAAACTTCAGGGTACCACGTTTGCAGACCAAGCCTGGTCGCGAAGTAGGCGTGGCCTCACTCGGGTAGGAGGAGCGTTTTTACCTCCAGCCTCTCCATGTGGTTGACAATCCTTCCCACGAGTGTCTTCATGGACTCATCGTCCCCGGAAAAAAGTCCCCAGTTGACGCCTTCCCATTCCGTCGATGGAACCGTCCAATCCTCTTTGGCCGCGTAAAATATCCGCCACCAAAATTTCATATCGTCCGGTTCTCCAAAAGGCTCCTTGGAGTTTACGGTCACCATGATGTTGGCGCCTTTTTTGTCTACAGGAACGTAAAACCCGGATAAGCCTTCATCTTCCTCCATCTCTTTAGCGAGGTCGGCCAAAAGAAAAAGAAAATCCTCTTTTGGAATCCCCAGGTTGTTTCCCCTCTCCAGGTCCATCACCACGCCTTTGTGGATGGGGCCCGGAACCTTGTCCCGTGCGCGCAGCGTCCTCGCCCGGCGCAACATTTTCAGGATTTGCACACCCTGGGGGCAGGCATATTCGCATCTGCCGCAAAGGGTGCAAATCCACGGGAATCGTGAATCGATGAGCTCCTGGTCCAGACCAAGGGCAGCCATACGGACAGCCTTTCTCGGATCAAGGCCGTCTACTCCTGTTACGGGGCATCCCCCTGCACAGGTTCCGCATGTAAAGCATACATCGGCCCACTCCGGAGCAATTCTCAGCTTGCTCTCCTTCCGATTTATGGTCAACGGTTCCATCAAATAACCTCCTAACTGTTTCTTGAAGCCTGTCTTTTTTGTCAAGTGCTTCACTATTATGAGGTTTGGAAATAAAAGTCAATGAGTAAAATCACAAAAGTCGGATTCCGGCAATATTTGTATTGCCAAAGTATATCTTGTGCTATATAGTAGCTATTCTGTAGCTGTTAAAGAAGAATATTTTGGGTCAAGCCAATATCTCGAGGAGGTTTGTTTTATGGATTTTGCACTTAGCGACGAGTTGCAAATGCTTAAGGAGATGGCAAGGGATTTCGCCGATGAAAAGATAGCGCCTTTTGCCGATGAATGGGACGAGAAACATTATTTTCCCTATGAAGAAGTAATCAAGCCGATGGGCGAACTGGGCTTTTTCGGTACGGTGATTCCCGAGGAGTACGGCGGCAATGAAATGGGATGGCTGGCCGCCATAATCCTCACGGAAGAGATCGCGAGGGCATCCAGTTCAGTCAGGGTCCAGATCAATATGCAGGCCTTGGGATGTGCCTTTACCATTTTCCGATACGGTACGGAAGAATTGAAGAAGAAATACATTCCGAAACTGGTCAGCGCCGAGTATGTGGGTGGTTTTGGCATTACCGAACCCAATGCCGGGTCCGATGTCATGGCCATGAAATCCACGGCGGAAGACAAGGGAGATTACTGGCTGCTGAACGGTTCAAAAACCTGGATATCCAATGCCAGCGCGGCGGATGCCATTGTGTATTACGCCTACACGGACAAGGAAGCAAGGGGGGGAGGGCTTTCGGCATTTATCGTTGAGCCCAAGAATTTTAACGGGGTCACAACGACGGATCTGGACAAGTTGGGAACCCGGTCGACCCCCACGGGAGAGATTTATTTGGAAGATACCAAGGTGCCCAAGGAAAATATTTTGGGAAAACCAGGGGATGGCGCCAAGATTGTATTCGGATCTTTGAATCAGTCCCGTCTTTCCGCCGCGGCGGGCGGGGTAGGCCTGGCACAGGCATGTCTCGACACCGTGACGGATTATTGTAAACAGCGGGAGCAGTTCGGCCAGTCCGTAGGGCAGTTTCAGATGAATCAGGATTTGGTGGCCCAGGTGACCGCGGAAATTGAGGCGGCCCGATTGATCGTCTACAAGGCGGCCTGGCAGAAAGATCAGGGACAGCTGGGAAATACCCTTGAGGTTGCTACCGCAAAATATCTGGCGGGAGAAATAGCGGTCAAGGCCTCCCAGATGGCCATGAGGATCATGGGCGCCTACGGCTACTCCACGGAATATCCGGTTGCCAGATATTATAGGGATGCCCCTCCCTATTACATGGTGGAAGGTTCAACCAATATCTGCAAGTGGATTATCGCTCTCGATCAACTGGGAATCAGGAAGGCGAACAGATAAGGAGAAAAAAATGAAGCCGTATTTTGAGGAAATGACTCCTTTTGGAAAGGCACTTACAGATAAGCAAAAGGAAGATACCAGAGAAAATGTCAAAGATATCAAGGCAGTGGAAGAAACAGTGGCCACCGCGGTGGATGCCGTAAAAAATGCGGGTATGCCGGCGGAAATCATCAAAAAGAGAGGGCAGTTAACGGTATGGGAAAGAATCGAATACCTGATAGATCCCGGAACCTGGTGCCCGCTCCATACATTGCTTAATCCCCAGTTTAATGAGGAAGGGACCACGGGCGTTATTGATGGCCTGGCGAAGATCAATGGGAAGTGGGCCGTAGTCATAGGATTCGACAATAAAGTCATGGCAGGGGCCTGGATTGCCGGACAGGCTGAAAATCAACTCCGGGTGACCGATGTGGCCAAAAGGCTTCACGTCCCGCTGGTATGGTTGGTTAACTGCAGCGGCGTGAAGCTTCCGGAACAGCATGAAGTATATGCGAATCGGCGTGGAAACGGCACCACATTCTTTCGCCATGCGGAGCTGGAAAAACTGGGAGTTCCTATTCTGGCGGGCATTTACGGAACCAACCCGGCCGGCGGCGGATACCAGGGGATCAGCCCTACCATCCTTCTGGCCCACAAGGATGCCAATATGGCCGTTGGCGGAGGCGGGATTGTAAGCGGCATGAGTCCCAAAGGTTCCTTCGATGAAGCGGGCGCCGAGCAGTTGATCGAGGCGACACGGCATTTTAAAGAAGTCCCTCCGGGGAGTGTTCCCATCCATTTCAATGCAACCGGCTTTTTCAAGGAAGTGTATGAAACGGAACAAGGCGTTCTGGATGCCCTTAAAAAATATATGGATATGATGCCTGCCTATGACCCGAAGTTTTTCCGGGTTGCGGAACCCAAGGAACCCAAATTTTCCGGGGAAGACATCAACCATATCGTGGCCTTCAACCAGAAGCGCAGCTACAGCCTGGACGAGATGTTTGCGCGCCTCTTTGACAACAGTGAGCATATGGAGTTCAGGCCCGGATACGGGCCTGAGGTCTACACGGGACTGGCCAAGATCGACGGTTTTCTGGTGGGATTCATCGGCAACCGGCAGGGATTTTTGGGTGCGAAATACCCTGAATATGCTCCCTATCCGGGAATTGGTGGAAAGCTCTATCGCCAGGGCCTGATCAAGATGAATGAATTTGTTACCCTGTGCGGCAGGGACAGGGTGCCCATTGTATGGTTCCAAGATACATCCGGAATCGATGTGGGCGATATTGCGGAAAAGCAGGAGCTGTTGGCCCTGGGCCAGTCTCTCATCTATTCCATAGAACAGACGGACGTCCCCCAGATATGCGTTGTTATCAGGAAAGGGACCGCCGCCGCCCATTATGTGATGGGTGGACCCACGGCCAATAACCACAATGCCTTCACCCTTGGAACTCCGACCACGGAGATCTATGTGATGCACGGGGAAACGGCCGCTGCCGCCTCCTTTGCGAGAAGACTGGTGAAAGAAAAAGATGCAGGAAGGCCGCTTGCGCCGGTTATTGAAAAAATGAATAACCTTGCCAAAGAATATTACAATAACTCCAGGCCCGTCTATTGCGCTAACAGGGGCTATGTGGACGAAATCGTATCCTTTCCGGATCTGAGGAAGTACCTTGTGGCCTTTGCCGGCTGTGTTTACCAGAACCCCATATCGATCTGTCCACAACACCATATGATGATTCCACGAATCATTAAGGGATAAGACAGCCGTTCACAGTTGTCGGTTCACGGTTGACAAGACTTTGAATCGACAATTGTGAAAAGTGACATATTAAAATACCTGAGGGTGAGCCGCTTAGGGTCATCCTCAGGCCATTTTCTCCCTTCATCCCTGTTTTGTTCGCGCCTTTTCCCGATGCCGTTTTATTATGAATCCGGCAATGATTAAAAGGAAAAGGATCCCTAAGAGCACCCCGCGTCCCCGGACAAACCATTTAAAGTAAACAGGTCTTTCCACGGTGATGATTTTGCCGGGGAGGAGACGCGAATGATGAACACGTTGTTTTTCCCAACTTGCAACCACATGGTAAGGGAAGATCGTTTTATCACTGTCGGTAAGTTGTACGGGAGACCTTTCGATCTTTTCTGATTCGGGCGCCAGGGTAACGGCTGTGTCGGGTTTGGGGCAACGGAGCCCATCAGGGGGAAAAAGCCGTGCTTTTAAGGCGAGTTTTTCTTTCCCTTCATTCCTTGCGTGCAGCTCAATGTCGCCTTTCCTGTCCCAGAAGGCTTTTCCGTTGAATTCCGGCGAGGTAAGTTCCATGGTAAGGGATGCGTCGGAGGGCACGGCCTGGTTCGTTAGATACGTTATGGGGACCATATGATACACCCGATGAGGAATTCCGCTCTCTTCTTTAAAATCTACCTGGATTACGGCCACATAGTTACCGGGTTTCAGGTCCGGTTGGATGAGCTTTTCCTCCACCTCAATCTTCCCTCCCGGTGGATTGTTTCCGAGATTTTCGTATTTTTTTGCCACATCCTCCAGAATAAGGGTGACCATGACATCGTAGGCCGTAACGTTCCCACTGTTTCGGATAACCATATGCAGTTCCAGCGTCCCATTGGATTTTACGGTTTTTCGGCAGGCAATGGAGGTGGTGATGGACCCGGCAAATGCCTGGAAGGAGTAGAAAAGGAGACCTGCTGCCG